>JBPCNQ010000205.1:0-3435 GCA_051001095.1 Thermoleophilaceae bacterium | reverse complement strand
AGGCCCAGTTGCTTCTCGTCGCGCAGTATGTCCGCCGCCGAGGGCCCGTCGACGTACTCCATGACTATGTAGTGGCGGTGCGAGCCGGGGTCCTCGCCCGAGTCGAACACCTGCACCACGTTGGGGTGCTGGAGGCGGGCCGCGGCCAGGGCCTCGCGGCGGAAGCGGGCTACGAAGTCCTCGTCCTCGGCCAGGTGCTCGGCCAGCAGCTTGACGGCCACGGGGCGCTCGAGCACGGTGTCGTTGGCCAGGAACACGGTCGACATCCCCCCGGCGCCCAGGCGCCGGTCCAGGCGGTAGCGCCCGGCGATCTCGCTCGGCGCGGCCATCAGTTGCCCGGCCCCCCACCCGCGGAGGGGGCCTGGGTGCCCCCTCCGTTGCCGCCCTGGGGCTTGGACCCGCCGTTGTCCTGCTTGCCGTCGTCCTTGGGCTGCTTCGGCTTCTTCGGCTCCTGGGGGGTTGTCTCGGGCGGCGCGGTCTCGGTGGGAGTGGTCTCCTGCGGAGCCGGCGCAGGGGTGGGCGCGACGGGCGGGGCCGTCTCCGTCGGAGTGGTCTCGGTGTCGGTCTTTGGCCGCACGTCTTTACAGCCCTCGTCGGTGAGTTGCTGCAGGTTGGCGAAGCTCTGGGTGACCGCATCGCGCAGCTTGGCGTCCACGTCTGCGGGGAGGCCGTCGATGGCGCGGCTGACGGCCCCGAAGGAGTCCTGCTGGATGTCGTCGCAGGCCCCGGGGTTGTCGTTTCGCTTCGCGTCGTCGTAGCGGCGCTGGATCTCGTCCAGCCGCTGGTTGAGCTCGCTGACCGATGACGGGGGAAGCTTTGCCCCCTGGGGCTCGTCGGAGCCTCCGCACCCGGCGGCGGCGAGCGCGGCGACGGCCCCGAGGGCGGCCGGCAGGTGTCGGAGTCGGATCGTCACTGTCCCAAGTAGAGCCGTTCGCCCAGGCTGGTGGGAAGCCCTGCCTTCTCGATCGCCGCGGCGGCCTCTGCGACCGGATACTCCACCCGGCGCCACTCGGCGGTCCACCCCTCCGTGTCCAGGAGGAGCCAGGCGGCCCGGGGATCTCCGTCGCGAGGCTGGCCCACGCTGCCGGGGTTTACCAGCCAGTCCCCCTCGGAGAGGTCCAGCCGGGTGCCGCCGGCCACGGCCTCGCCCTCCATGCGGCCGTCGCTGCGCGTGAAGCGAAGGGCCACGTGGCTGTGGCCGATCGCTGCGACCCGCGGCCCCATGTAGTCCATGCACTCGGCGGCTTGGGACCCGGACAGCACGTACTCCCACACCGGATCGCGGGGGCTGGCGTGGTACAGCCCGATCACCTCGCGCTCGTGGCTGGGCCCGACCGCCTGCCCTTCGTCGCTGGAATCCAGGCCTCCCAGGAACTCGAGCGTCGAGCGATCCGCGTGGTCGCGCGTCCAGCGGGCCGCCTGGGCCGCTTGGGGGGAGAAGTCTGCGATGTCGATGTGGTCGACCACGCCGAGGTCGTGGTTCCCGGCCAGGCACACGTCGCAGCGCTCCGAGACCAGGCGCACGCACTCGTCCGGCCGGGCGCCATAGCCCACCAGGTCGCCCAGGCACCAGAGCGCCTGAGTCCGGGCCCCGTCCACGTCGCCCAGCACGGCCCGCAGGGCGGGCAGGTTCCCGTGCACGTCTGAAAGCACCGCGATTCTCAGGGGGTCACCGTTACTGTCCGGGAAATGGCAGGGTCTCGCTTGCGCCTACCGCTCGCCCTGGCGACGACGGTGGTGGCGGCCGGGGCGGCCACTCTCATCCTCCGCCCCCGGAGCGGCCTGATCGATCCGGCCGCGGTAGACGTCACAGCCTACTTCAGGCCCGCCCAGGTCGAACGGGCGGCGGATTTTCGCGATCTCCAGCGCGTGATCGGGATCGGGCAACTGGCCGTGTCGGCGGTGGTCCTCGGAGTGCTCGCCCTTCGTCCCCCGGGGCGCGTGGGGGCGGTGCTGGCGCGCCTGGGCAAGCGTCCCGTCCGGGGCGGCGCGGCGGCTGGGGCGGTCCTCTCGCTCGTGTTGACGGTCACCGGGCTGCCGCTGGCGTGGTGGGCCCACGAGCGCGCCGTGGACTACGGCCTCTCCACCCAGTCGCTCGGCCCCTGGCTTGGCGATACGGCCAAGACAGCCGGAATCAGCCTCCTCTTCGCCGCCGTCGGGGCCACGCTGGCGGTGGGGCTTGCCCGGCGCTTCCCGCGCCACTGGTGGGTTCCCGGCGGCGGCGTGGTGGTGGGTCTGGCCGTGCTCAGCATCTACCTGTGGCCGGTGGCGATCGACCCGCTGTTCAACAAGTTCGAGCCCCTGCCCCGGGGGCCGTTGCGCAGCGAGGTGCTGAGGCTGGCCGATCGGGCCGGGGTGGACGTGGGGCAGGTCTACCGGGTGGATGCCAGCCGGCGCACGACGGCCATCAACGCCTACGTGGTCGGTCTGGGCCACACCAAGCGGGTGGTGATCTACGACAACCTGATCGACGGCTACCCCTCCGACCAGGTGCGCAGCGTGGTGGCCCACGAGCTGGGGCACGTGGAGAGCCGCGACGTGCCCCGGGGCCTCGTGTGGGTGCTGATCGTGGCCTTCCCGGGCGTATGGCTGGTCCAGCTGATGGCCGAGCGGATCACCTCAGCTCGAGGCGTCCCCGCGGCCCTACCGGCCCTGGCCCTGGCGCTCGGCCTGGTGAGCCTCGGCTTGACGAGCGCGGGAAACGCCCTGTCCCGCCCGGTGGAGGCCCGCGCCGACGCGTTCGCGCTCGGACTGACCGATGACCCCAAGGCCTTCATCGCGCTGGAGCGCAGCCTGGCCGTGAGAAACCTCGGCGATCCCGATCCGCCGGCGGCCTTCCAGCTGCTGTTCGGCACCCATCCGACCACCAAGCAGCGGATCGGCTTCGGGGAGGCCTGGAAGGCGGGCGAGGGCCGTTAGCGGGGGTCAAAGCGCAGGGCTACGCGCGCGCCATCGCCAAGTCGCGACGCTCCAAGCCTGCCGCGTGCTCGCGTACCCAGTGCTCGCTCATGCCCGCAGGGCGTTGACGCGTCGTCCTTGTTGCCACGACCGCATGTCCTTCTCGACAGCGACCCATTCCTCGGAGAATGGCACAGCCCGAGAGGGACGGTTTCGCCCACCTGCCGAGTGCTAATACGCCAAGCTTTTGGCGGCGTAGTCCGGAGAGACCCCACGTTCGACGAGCGAGGTTCTCTGCCCCTGCTTGGCACCGCTGAGAACTGGCTTTCTCGCGCCTACTCCCCCACCCCAGCCCGCTCGGCCACTGGATGTCGCGCGTCAGTCACGCGACAGTGGTGGCGCCAGTCGGTGGCAGTCGCCTTCCCGGATCTGCGCTACGGGCTCAGGACAACGGTTCTTGAGTCTGGTTCTTGGGCTCTCGTGCCGCGCGGGTAGACGACCGACTTCCCGCTGCGCCTTCCATGGAGAACACGTCTC
>JBPCNQ010000204.1:0-4689 GCA_051001095.1 Thermoleophilaceae bacterium | reverse complement strand
ACCTGGCCGGCCTGGGCCGCGGTGGTCTCCGAGCTCATGGTCGCACCCAAAAAGACGCCGTGCTCCCAGTCGAAGGCCTCGGTGACCAGCGGCACCACGGTGGACCGGCGGCCGCCGAAGAGCATGGCGTCGACAGGAACGCCCCTGGGGTCCTCCCACTCCGGCGCGATCGCGGGGTCCTGGCCGGCGGGGGTGGTGAAGCGCGCATTGGGGTGGGCCGCCGGCGAGCCGGGCTGGGGCGTCCACTCGTCCCCGTGCCAGTCGGTGGCCCTGGCGGGCGGGTCCTTGGTCATCCCCTCCCACCACACGTCCCCGTCCTCGGTCCTGGCCGTGTTGGTGAAGATCGTGTTGGACTCGATCGTGGCCATCGCGTTGGGGTTTGTCTGCCACCCCGTGCCGGGGGCAACGCCGAAGAAGCCGTACTCCGGGTTGATCGCGTACAGGCGGCCGTCATCGCCGAACTTCATCCAAGCGATGTCGTCGCCGATCGTCTCGACCTTCCAGTCCCTCAGCGTGGGAATCAGCATCGCCAGGTTGGTCTTGCCGCACGCCGACGGGAACGCGCCGGTGATCACCTTCGACTCGCCCTCGGGCGAGGTGAGCTTGAGGATCAGCATGTGCTCGGCCAGCCAGCCCTCGTCGCGCGCCAGGACCGAGGCGATCCGCAGCGCAAAGCACTTCTTGCCCAGCAGCGCGTTGCCGCCGTAGCCCGAGCCGAAGGACCAGATCTCACGCGTCTCGGGAAAGTGGACGATGTACTTGTTGTCCGCGTTGCAGGGCCACGCGACATCGGGCTGCCCGTCGGCCAGCGGCATGCCGACCGAGTGCACGCAGGGCACGAACTCGCCCTCCTCACCCAGTACGTCGAGGGCGCCCTGGCCCATCCGGGTCATGATCCGCATCGAGGTGGCCACGTAGGCCGAGTCGGTCAGCTGCACGCCGATGTGGGCGATCGGCGAGCCCAGCGGACCCATCGAGAAGGGGACCACGTACATGGTGCGGCCTTCCATGCAGCCGCCGAACAGGCCGTTGAGCCTGTCGCGCATCTCGGCCGGGTCGGTCCAGTTGTTGGTGGGCCCCGCGTCGTGCTCGTTCTGCGAGCAGATGAAGGTGCGGTCCTCCACGCGGGCCACGTCGCCGGGATCGGAGAGGGCGAGATAGGAGTTGGGCCGCTTGGCGTCGGACAGGCGCTGGAAGGTCCCTGCGTCGACCAGCCGCTGGGCCAGCTCGTCGTACTCCTCGGGCGATCCGTCGCACCAGTGGACGGAGTCGGGCCTGGTGGAGACGGCGATCTCTTCGACCCAGGCCTGCAGCTTCTTGTTCTGGGTCGGCACTGTGGTCTGGCTCACGGGCGGGGCTTGCTCCTCGGTTGTGGGGGTCGGTACGGTGCTCGCCGGATCGACGATCCGGCTGTGCTCCTCCCGCAGGGGTCGGCACGGTGCTCGCGGGATCGGCGATCCGGCCGTGCTCCTCCCGCCGGCTGGGCTGCTCCCGCCGGCGGGCCGGAGACGGTACCGGAACCGCTTAGGGCTAGCCGGCCCGCTGGATCTGGAAGAGGCTCGTCGTGCCGGGCTGTCCGCTGGGCAGCCCGGCCGTGATCCCGATCCGCTCGCCGGGCTTAACCCAACCCAGCTCGGTGACCCGGTGGGCGGCGTCGGCGATCAGCTCCTCGGTGATGGCGTGGGGCTTCATCGAGGCGGCCTCGACTCCCCACATCAAGGCGCACCGGCGCACGGTCTCGGGGTCTGGGGAGAGCGCGTAGATGGGCACGCGCGGGCGGTGCGCGGAGATGATCCGGGCCGAGCGGCCCGACAGGGTGGGCACGACCAGGGCGGCGAGCTCGAGCTGGCGCGCCGCGTTGCAGGCGTTGTAGGCCACCGTGTAGGCCGGGTCCTGCTCGGAGCGGTGGAGATGGTGAACGCGATGCTGGTTCCAGCGCTCGTGGGGCAGCTCTCGCTCGGTGGCGCGCGCGATCGAGTCCATCATCGTCACGCTCTCCACGGGATGAGCGCCGACCGCGGTCTCCTGGGAGAGCATCACTGCGTCGGTGCCGTCCAGGATCGCGTTGGCCACGTCGGCCACCTCGGCGCGGGTGGGGCGCGTGGAGGTCACCATCGAGTCCAGCATCTGGGTGGCGGTGATCACCGGCCGAGCGAGCCATCCGGCGTACCGGATGATCCGCTTCTGGACCATCGGCACCTCCCAGATCGGCAGCTCGATGCCAAGGTCCCCGCGCGCGACCATCAGGCAGTCGGCCGCCTCGGTGATCGCCTCCAGGTTGTGCACGGCCTGGGGCTTCTCGATCTTGGCGATCAGCGGAGCGTCGGTGTGCTCGCGCAGATCGGTGATCTCCTCCGGGCGGCGCACGAAGCTGAGCGCGACCATGTCGACACCTATCGACTCGCCGAAGCGCAGGCGCTCGAGGTCGTCCTCGGCCACCGCGGGGAGCGCGGCCAGCTCGCCGGGCACGTTGAGCCCCTGGCGTGAGGTCACGCCGCCGCCGATCTCGACGGTGGTGTCGATCTCGCACTCGGCCACCCGGACGGCCTCCACGAGCAGGCGAACCGCCCCATCGGCCAGGTACACGATGTCCCCGGGCTCCAGCGCCGCGGCCAGCCCGGCCCAGGCCACGCTCAGTCGGTCCTCGTTGCCCGGTTCGTCGGAGCCGCAGACCAGCGTCAGCGGATCACCCGCGCCGAGCTCGGCCATCCCGTCCTCGACCGGCCCTATGCGCAGCTTGGGGCCCGGCAGGTCCTGGAGGATCGCCACCTGACGCCCCGCGCGCCCGGCCGCGTCGCGCACACGCTGCGCGGTCGCCTCCATTCCCTCGAAGCTGCCGTGGGCGAAGTTGAGCCGGGCCACATCCAGGCCGGCGTCGACCATGCGGGCCAGGACCTCCGGATCGGCGGAGGCGGGGCCGATGGTGGCCACGATCTTGGTCTGCCTCATGACCACCGAGCGTAACCACGCCAGAGGCGGCAGGCCGTCAACGCGCCGTCGTGTTCGAATGAGCCCATGCGCGGCGCGATCATCGCACCTCAGTCCTCCAGACGTGCGCTGACGTAACGCTGCTGTTACGCTCATGTAACAGTGAGCCCCCGAGACGCCGCCACAGAGGTCGAGCCGCGACTGGTGGAAGCCGCTCACCGGGCGATCGAGCGCCACGGCTGGCGCGACGCGACGCTCGAGCGGATCGCGGCGGAAGCAGGGGTGTCGCGGATGACGCTACACCGCCACAAGGTGTCGCGAGAGGCGGTGCTCAGGGCACTGGTCGAGCGCCTTGAGCACCAGCACCGGGAGGCGATGCTGGAGGCGCTGGCCGGTCCCGGCAGCGCCCGCGAGCGGCTGGGACGGGCAATGGCGGCGGAGTGCGACCTGGCCGAGAGGAACCTCAACCTGGCCGATGCGTTGGGCACTGCGGCCCGCGACTCCATGTACCACGAGGACGGCCTGCCCGCCCTCACGCGGGAGTCCTTCACCGCCCCCTACCGGCGGCTGCTGGTGGACGGCGCCGCTGACGGCTCGCTGCGCGCCGCCGACCCGGACGAGATGGCCACCGTCCTCATCAACCTCGTGTCCCACACCTACGGGCACCTGCGCCGCGGCCACGCCTGGGATCCCGAGCGGGCCCGCGAGGCGGTGTGCTCCACGGCCCTGGACGGCATCTCCGCGTGAAGGGCGAGATCGACCGCCGCTCGCTGACCGTGCTCGGCCTGGCCCACATGTGCGCGGACATGTGCCAGGGCGCAGTGCCGGCGCTGCTTCCCTTCCTGGCCACCGAGCGCGGCTACTCCTACACCGCGCTGGGATCGCTGATCCTGGCTGCCACGATCGGCTCGTCGCTGATCCAGCCGGTCTTCGGGCTGGTCTCTGACCGGGTGCGCCAGCCGTGGCTGATGCCCGTCGGCGTGCTGGTGGCCGGAGGGGGCCTGGCCCTGGCTGGGGTCGCGCCCGGCTACGGGTGGACGGTGGCGGCGATCGCGGTCAGCGGCCTGGGGGTGGCGGCCTTTCACCCCGAGGGCGCTCGCTTCGCCGGCGTGGCCGCCGGTGAGCGCCGCGGACGGGGCATGAGCATGTTCTCGGTGGGCGGGAACGCGGGCTTTGCCCTCGGTCCGTTGCTCACCACGCCGCTGGTCCTGGTCTTCGGGCTGGCGGGCACGCTGGGCCTGGTGCTCCCGGGGGTGTTGATGGCCGTGGTCCTTCACCGCCACCTGGGCCACCTGCGCCGCCTGGACGCCCACCGGGCGGCCGCCGCCACTGCCGAGGGCGGGCCCCGGGTGCCCGACCGGTGGGGGCCGTTCAGCCGCATGGGCACCGTGGTGGCGCTGCGCTCGGGCGTCTACTTCGGGCTGCAGTCCTTCGTCCCGCTGTGGTTCATCCAGCGCCTGGGCTCGACCGAGAGCGTGGGCAACGCCGCGCTGACGGCGATGCTCGTGGCCGGCGCGGTCGGCACGCTGGCAGGGGGCAGCCTGGTCGATCGCATCGGCCCGCGGGCGGTGCTGGTGGGGACCATGGTCGCATCGGTTCCCCTGCTGGTCGCCTTCCCCCTGGTCGGGACCGGCCCCGCCCTCGTGCTGCTCGCCGCGATCGGGCTGGTGACCATCGCCTCCTTCAGCGTGACCGTGGTGCTCGGGCAGCAGTACCTGCCCAACCGCACGGGGCTTGCCTCCGGGGTGACGCTGGGCTTGG
>JBPCNQ010000203.1:0-4335 GCA_051001095.1 Thermoleophilaceae bacterium | reverse complement strand
AGGACGAAGAGGAAAAGGAGCACGAGGTTGACCGCGAGGTTCAACCCGTCGTTCGTGATCCCGAAGACGGCGAGGGGGCCCATGGAGCGAGGGGAGTCTACCGAGATGCGCTTGACGGAATGGCCATCCATGACCATTCCGCACACGCCGGGGTTCCCCTGCCCGTTGGCAGGTGCCCCTCCGCACGGGCACTCAGAGCAGGATGCGCCCTAGTAGGTACCCGATGCCGAAGAAGACCAGGATCACGGCGCTCACGACCACGGCCACCAAGCCGATCATCGCGCCGAATCCCGGTCCTTCTCCCTGGTTCATGGGGACGAATCCTCCCATGGGGGGCGCCTTGGCGCTACAGCCGGGACGCCCGCAGCGCGGCGCCGGGGGCGCGCACCAGGTCCGCGATCAGGTAGATCGAGCCCGTGACCACCACGACCCCCGCCGCACCGGCGAGCCTGCGCGCCCGCCCGACGGCGTCGCGCGGGTCGGCCACCGTGCGCACGGGCGGCCCCCCCGCCCGCCCGGACAGCGACTCGAGCGTGGCCGGCGACAGCGAGCGCGGGTTCGAGCAGCGGGTGAACACGACCTGGTCGAAGAGCCCCAGCAGCGCCTCGAGCATGGCCGCCGCGTCCTTGTCGTCCAGCACGCTGGCCACCAGCACGGCGGGCCGCCGGGATCCGATCACCTCGGGGAGCGTCTCGGCCAGTGCCTGCGCGCCGGCCGGATTATGGGCGCCGTCGTGCAGCACCAGCGGACGCTCGCCTACCGGGTCCAGGCGCCCGGGGATGCGTGTCTCGGCGGCGGCCGCACTCACGGCGCCATGATCCAGCGGCCGGTCCAGGAAGGCCTCTGCGGCGGCGCGCGCGAGGGCGAAGTTCTGGCGCTGGAACTCGCCGGGCGCCCGCAGCTCCAGCGCCGAGGGCGCCGGCGCGCGCACCCAGTCGGCGTGGCGCTCGCCCACCACCCGGCCGGCCACCGTCTCGGCCTCGGGATGCAGCGGCCCCGTCACGAGCGTCGAGTGGTCGCGCACCACGGCGAGCTTCTCTTCGGCGATGTCGCCCACGGTGGGCCCCAGCCAACGAGTGTGCTCGAGGCCCACACCCGTGAGCACCTGCACCCCGGAGGGGATCACGTTGGTGGCGTCGTAGCGTCCGCCCAGCCCCGCCTCGATCACCGCGACCTCCACCTTCCGGGCGGCCAGCTCGTGGTAGGCCGCGGCGGTGAGCGCTTCGAACTGGGTCACCGGCTCGCCCGTATCGCCCTGGGCCCGCTCGACGATCTCCACGGCCTGGGCCGCGCGCTGCACCGCGGCCGCGAAGCGCTCGTCTGACAGGGGCCGCTCGGCCACCTCGATCCGCTCGGCGAACGACGCCAGGTGCGGCGAGGTGTAGCTGCCGGTCCGCAGGCCGTGGCGCTCGAGGATCGCCGCGATGAAGCGGACGGTGGAGGACTTGCCGTTGGAGCCGACCACGTGGATGGGGGCGAAGCGGCGCGGGGGCATGCCCACCGCCGTGGTCAGGCGATGCATCCGCTCCAGTCCGAAGCGCATGCCGAACAGCTCCAGTCCGAGCAGGTACTCCTCGGCCCGGGCCGGCGTCCAAGCCACTACTGGGCGAGGCGTTCGAGCGACCGGCGGTAGTCGGTCAGCTTGGCCCGCTCCCCTTCGACCACCTCTGCCGGCGCGCGCTGCACGAACCGCTCGTTGGCCAGCTTCTTCTCCAGCCGCTCGACCTCCTCGAGGAGCTTGTCGCGCTGGGCCGCGATCCGGCGCCCCGCCTCGCCGGGGTCGAAGTCACCCCCCTCCAGCAGCTCCACCACGCCGCCGGGTACTGCCACCTCGGCCACGGCCCGGCCGCCGTCCTCCGACAGCTCGAGCCGGGCCAGGCGGGCGACCTGGGCCGCGGTGTCGCGAAGCCCGTCGGCGCTGATGCGGGCCCGCAGCACGGCGGAGGGCTTGACCCCCGCCAGATCGCGGTAGCGGCGCAGCAGGGTGACGGCGGTGATCGTTGCCCCCAGCTCGGCCTCGGCCTGCTCGTCGAACCGGTCGGTGCGGGCCTGCGGCCACTCCGAGACGGTCAGCAGCTCGCGCTCCCCGGGCATGAACGACCAGATCTCCTCGGTCACGTGCGGCATCAGCGGATGCAGCAGCCGCAGCGTGCGGTCCAGGGCGAAGAGGAGCGTGGCCGAGACCGCCGTGCGGTCCGAGGCGGGGGCCCGGTTCTCCTCGTGCAGGCGGGACTTGGCCATCTCCAGGTACCAGTCGCACAGCTCGGACCAGAAGAAGTCATAGAGCTCCAGCGCCGCGGTCGAGAGGTCGAAGGCGTCGATCAGGTCGTTCGTGCGCTCGGTCACCCGCTCCAGCCGTGAGAGGATCCAGCGGTCCTCGGGAGCGAGATCCCCCCTCGCAGGCGCCGCCTGCTCGGGCTCAAACGCATGGTCGGGCGAGGGCTCTGCCCCCTCCCCCACCCCGAGCAGGATCAGTCGCGAGGCGTTCCACAGCTTGTTGGCCAGGTCCCGGCCCTGGCGCACGCGATCGACCGAGAAGCGCACGTCCTGGGTGGAGGCCATGGCCACCAGGCCGAAGCGCACGGCGTCGGCTCCGTACTCGGCGATCTGGTCCAGCGGGTCGATCCCGGTGCCCAGCGACTTGGACATCCGCCGCCCGTCGGGAGCCATGATCGTGGAGTTGATCGAGACGTCGGCGAACGGGATCTCGCCGGTGAACTCCAGGCCGAGCATGACCATCCGGGCCACCCACAGAAAGATGATGTCGCGCCCCGTGGTGAGCACGTCGGTGGGGTAGAAGGCGCGCAGCTCGGGAGAGTCCTCGGGCCAGCCCAGCGTGGCGAAGGGCCACAGCCCGGACGAGAACCAGGTGTCCAGCACATCGGGGTCGCGCTCCCAGCCCTCGCCCCCGGGCGGCTCGGCGCCCACGTAGACCTCCTGGCCGCGGTACCAGGCGGGGATCTGGTGGCCCCACCAGAGCTGGCGCGACACGCACCAGGGCCGGATGGCTCCCAGCCAGTCCAGGTAGACCTGGGTGTGCGGGCGCTCGGGATGGAAGCGCACCCGGCCCTCGCGTACGGCCGCGATCGCCGGCTCGGCCAGCCGCGCCATGTCGCAGAACCACTGCAGCGAGATCAGCGGCTCGATCCGCTCGCCCGAGCGGTGGGAGTAGGGGACGTCGTGCGAGTAGGGCTGGGTGCCCGACAGGCGGCCCTCCTCGCGCAGGGCGGCCACCACGGCGCGCTGGGCCTCGTCGACGGTCATCCCCTCGAAGCGCTCGCCCGCGGCGGGGGTCATGCGGCCGTCCTCGCCGATCACCGAGATCTCCTCGAGCCCGTGGCGGCGGCCGATCTCGAAGTCGTTGGGGTCGTGGCCGGGGGTGATCTTCAGGGCACCGGTGCCGAAGTCGGTCTTCACATAGGGATCGCCGATGATCGGAAGCGACCGCCCAACCAGCGGCAGGATCGCGCGCTCGCCGATCAGGCGCGTGTAGCGCTCGTCGTCGGGGTTCACCGCGATCGCGGTGTCGGCCAGCATGGTCTCGGGGCGCACCGTGGCGACCGTCACCGAGCCCGACCCCGACTCCAGCGGGTAGTCGACCATGTAGAGCGTGTCGTCGGTGCGGCGCTGCTCCACCTCGAGGTCCGATATGGCAGACCGGGTCCCGGGGTCCCAGTTCACCATGAAGTTGTCGCGGTAGACCAGGCCCTTCTCGTAGAGGGCGGTGAACACCTCGACCACCGCTCGGGCGTAGGGCTCGTCCATGGTGAAGCGCTCGTCCGCGTAGTCCAGCGAGGCGCCGAGCTTCTGGAACTGCCCCTTGATCACATCGCCGTACTGGCGCCGCCACTCCCACACCCGCTCGGCGAACGCCTCCCGGCCCAGGTCCTCCTTGGTCTTGCCTTCCTGGGCCAGAGCCTGCTCGACCTTGACCTGCGTGGCGATGCCCGCGTGATCTGTGCCGAAGATCCACTTGGCCCGCCGTCCCTGCATGCGGGCGCGGCGGATGAACAGGTCCTGGTAGGTCCCGTTAAGCGCGTGGCCCATGTGCAGCGCGCCGGTGACGTTGGGCGGCGGCACGGCGATCGAGAAGTTCTGCTCGGCGCTGCCCTCCGACTCGGGGCTGAAGACACCAGCCCGCTCCCAGCGCTCGAACACGCGCGACTCCACCTCGGCGGGGAGGTAGCGGGTCCGCTCCTGGAGATCCTTGAGGCGGTCGTCCGGCACGGCGGGAGAGTCTAGGCGCAGGTACTGGCGCTCTGGACCGAACGGACCTAGGGTGGTCGGATGCCCACTCGCCCTGAAGACCTCGCTGCGCTGAAACCTCGCTAGAGA
>JBPCNQ010000202.1:0-8738 GCA_051001095.1 Thermoleophilaceae bacterium | reverse complement strand
CCTGCGCGGTCCCAACGACCGGGACATACGGAGGGCGCTCGACCAGGAGGTCGACGCCGTCATGGTGATCTCAGAGGACGACCACGTCTCCCTGCGGCTCGCGCTGGTCGTCGAGGGCGTGCGTCCCGGGGTCCGGCTGATCGTCACGGTGTACGGCCGCGACGTCGCCGCCCAGATCGAGCGCGTAGTCGGAAACGTGCGCGTGATGTCGCTGCCCGACATCGTCGCCCCAACCCTCGCCGGGCCCTGCTTCGACGACCGCCTGCTGTCGGTCACTCGCACGCAGGAGGACTTCGCCGGCGTGGCGTCCGGTGACGATGGGCCGCGTCTCGTCCCGATCGAGCCCTACTCTCCCAGCCCGGGACAGCGGCTGCTGGTCAACCTGGGATCGCTGCTTCATCCCTTCGAGCCGAGCGCACGGACCCTGATGGCCGGGCTCGTGGGCTTCCTGCTCCTCCTCCTGCTTGACACGGTGGCCACTGTGGTCGTGTTCGACGAATCGCTCGTCGAGGGATTCTACGCAGCGACCAAGACGATCGTGACGGTGGGCCCGAACTCGCTCGTCGACGACGGTCCCGGCTGGTTCAAGGTCTTCTCCGCCATGGTGATGCTCGCGGCGGTGGGCTTGACGGCGATCTTCACCGCCGGGGTCGTGAACCGGCTGCTGGCGGCTCGCCTGGTGGCCATGGCGGGGCGGCGGTCGTTTCCACGCAGAGACCACGTGGTGGTGGTCGGGCTCGGGCAGGTGGGCCTGCGCCTGTGCCTGCTGCTGCGCGAGCTCGGGGTGCCGGTGGTTGCGATCGAGCGCGACGCCGAAGGCGACTACGTCGCCCGCGCCAAGCAGCACGGGGTGCCGGTCGTGATCGGCGAGGGAGGAAGCCGCTTCCTGCTCAGGCGGCTGTCGCTGAAGCGGGCTCGCGCGCTTGCCGCCGTCACCTCCGACGAGTTCGCGAACATCGCGATCGTCGTAGGTGCGCTGGGCGTGCGCGAAGATCTCCCCACGCTCCTGCGTGCGGGGCGTGGCGACGTGGTCAACGAGACGCGCTCGCTGTTCAGCATCGGAACCGTGCGCGATGTGCGCCGGATCGGCGGGACCATGCTGGCGGCCGCCGCACTCGGCGGGAAGGGAAGCGAGGCGTTCCTGCACGAGCAGATCGTCTACCTGATCGCGCCAGACGGGCGAATCGAGCCCTTCCAGGGCGATGTGAGGACCACACGCGAGATCGCCGCGACCTCCGGCGGGGAGTAGTTCTCGCGACCCTCCTCGCTGAGGGATAGGGCTGCGAGATCGGCCAGCAACAACTCGGTTGTCTGTAGAAGACCTGCTACAGTACGAAGGTGACGAGGATCCCCCAGCGGGAGCTGCGAAACGACGTCAGCGCGGTGCTTCGGCGGGCCGAGCGCGGCGAGCGCCTGACGGTCACCGTCGACGGACGGCCCGTCGCCGAACTCGGGCCGCTCCCGGATTCCCGCGCGCCTGCTTCGCCGGCCGCGTTGACCCGGATCTTGGCCGACGCCCCCGTCGACGCCACCTGGGCTGAGGAGCTGGAGCGCACGCGAGACGAAGACCGCGCCGATGCGGTCGACCCGTGGCAGAGCTGACTGCGCTCGTCGACACCAGCGTGTTGGTCGGAGGCCTGCCCGCACGCGAGCCTCTCGACCAAGGCTGGGTGATCAGCTCGATCAGCGTCGGGGAGCTGGAAGCGGGCGTGCTGCTCGCATCGGGCCCTGACGTCAGAGCCGCCCGGTTGCGGCGTCTCGCTTCGATCATCGCCGAAGCGCCGGTCGTCGACGTCGATCGCTCCGTGTCGGCTCGCTACGGCGAGCTGCGAGCCGCCAGCGGGCGCGGCCCGACCAATGACCTGTGGATCGCCGCGACGGCCCTGGCGCACGATCTCGCGCTTGTCACCGGCGACCGTCGTCAAGCCGCCCTCCCGCTCGTGCGCAGCGTGCTCGTATAGACCGATAGCCTCGCATGCCGGTGATCCCGGGCGGCAACGCCGATGCGCCTGCGATACCGGTCGCCGAGAAGGCCGCCCCACCGCATCCTCGGCCACACCGAAGCGCCCGCCGCAACTGAGCGGGTCATTCCGGCGGACGCGTGGCCCTGACCACCCACGCGATGAACGCCAGCTGAAGCGGCAGCCGCGCCCACAGCGTCCAGGTCGGAATGTCGGGGAGCCCCTTGATGTCGTCGGGGTTGAGCGCCATGTACACGTTGGCCGGGAAGACGGCTACCAGCACGGCGATCAGCCACCAGCGCGCGAAGGGATGCGCCTTCGGAAAGAGCGTGGCGATGCCGCCCGCGCTCTCCGCGGCGCCGCTGAGCAGCACCAGCTCCCTGGGAGCCGGCAGGAAAGGAGGCATGATCGCCTCGTACGGCGCCGGGCGAATGAAGTGCAGCAACCCCGCGAGCGTGAAGGCCACGCCCAGGATGCGCGCGGAGGGCTTGGACGTGAGGGTCGGAAGGTCGCTCATGGACGAGCCATGCTCGCGCATCGCGGCCGCTTCAAGCGCGCCAAAGCGCCCTGCTAGAACAAGGGCGATGCCCACTTCCGACTCGCCCGTCCTGATCATCACCGGCGCCAGCAGCGGCATCGGCGCGGCCACCGCGCGCGCCGTCGCCCAGCAGGGATGGCGGGTGGTGCTGGCCGCCCGCTCCCAGGACAAGCTCGAGCGTCTCGCCGAGGAGCTCAGCGAGGACGCGGCCCTGGCCGTTCGCTGCGACGTGACCGAGTGGGACCAGCAGCAGGCCCTGGTGGCGGCGGCGCTGGAGCGCTTCGGGCGCCTCGACGCCTTCTTCGCCAACGCCGGCTTCGGAGCAGGACGGGGCTTTACGGAGGAGAGCGTGGAGCACTGGCGGGCCATGGTCGACACCAACGTCTACGGCTGTGCGCTGTCCATCCGCGCCGCGCTGGGCCACTTCCGCGAGCAGGGCCGCGGACACATGCTGCTCACCGGGTCGGTGGCCGGTCGAAAGGCGATGCCCGGCTCGCTGTACTCGGCCACCAAGTGGGCGGTGCACGCCATGGGTGAGGGCCTGCGCGCCGAGGTGGCCGACACCGACATCCGCGCGACCGTGATCGCCCCCGGCAAGGTGGACACGCCGTTCTTCGACGACCCGGTCCAGGATGCGCTGCAGCCCGAGGACATCGCTCAGGGCGTGGTGTACGCCCTCTCCCAGCCTCCCCGCGTGGACGTCAACGAAGTGCTGATCAGGCCGGTCAGACAGCCGGTGTGACGCCTAGCCTGGTCGGGTGGCCGGCCGGCTGATCGCACATCTCGACATGGACGCCTTCTACGTGAGCGTGGAGCTCCAGCGTCGCCCCGAGCTGCGCGGGCTGCCGGTGGTGGTGGCGGGCAGCGGCCCTCGCGCGGTGGTCACCACGGCCAGCTATGAGGCCCGGAGGTTCGGCGTGTTCAGCGCCACCCCCGCCTCCCGGGCTCGGCGCCTGTGTCCCGACGCCGTCTGCGTGGCGCCCGACTTCGACTTCTACCGCTCCCGCTCGCGCGAGGTGATGGAGGTGCTCAAGGAACAGGTCGAGGTGGTCGAGGTGGTCGGCCTGGACGAGGCCTACATGGAGCTGACCGGCCTCGAGCGCCCCAAGGCTGCGGCCCGGCGGATCAAGGCGGCGGTGACCGAGCGGACCGGGCTGGCCTGCTCGATCGGGATCGGGCCCAACAAGCTGGTCGCCAAGGTGGCCTCCGACGCCGACAAGCCCGATGGCTTCCTCATGCTCACCGCCGACCAGGCCCGCGAGCGGTTCGGCTCGGCCTCCCCGCGGCTCGTTCCCGGGATCGGTCCCAAGACCGTCGAGCGCCTGGCGGCACGCGGGATCAACCGGATGGACAAGCTCGGGGCGCTGCCCGACGAGCGCCTGGCCGAGTGGTTCGGCTCCCGCCTGGGTCCCCACCTGGCGCGGCTGGCCCGGTTCGAGGACGAGCGGGGGCTCGAGACCTCCCGGATCCGCAAGTCGGAGTCGCGGGAGACGACCTTCGACGAGGACCTGGCCGGCATCGCCGCCCTCGAGCCGGTGCTCGAACGCCTGGCCACCCAGCTGTGCGAAGACCTCGACGGCAACGGACGCAGCGGGCGCACGGTGGCGATCAAGGTGCGGACCGACGACTTCCAGATCCACACCAGGGCCCGCACCCTCCCCCGGCCCGTGAGCGAGCTGGCCGAAGTGCTACCGGTGGCGAGGGAGTTGCTACGAGCCCTCGATCCCGCGCGCCCGGTGCGCCTGCTGGGCGTCCGGGTCGCGGGGATGGAGGCAGACAAGCCGGTCCAGGGCTTGCGGGCAGACCAGCTCGACCTCGGGGTGTAGCTCCCGGTCCCCGCGGGCACGGTGAGGGTGTGCTCGAGCTCGACGCACTCACCCGTCGCTACGGCGACGTAGTGGCCCTCGACGGCCTGACCTTCGAGGTGCCGAACGGTCAGCTGTTCGGGTTCGTCGGGCCCAACGGCGCGGGCAAGACCACGGCCATGCGCATCGTCCTGGGCGTTCTCGAGGCCGACGCCGGCCACGTGCGCTGTAAGGGTGCCGAGATCGCCGCCGGGGCGCGGCGGGACTTCGGCTACATGCCCGAGGAGCGCGGCCTCTACCCCAAGATGCGGGTGCGCGACCAGCTCACATACATGGCCCGGCTGCACGGAGTGGAGGCCGGTGAGGCGCAGGCGGCGGCCGGCCGCTGGATCGAGCGCCTGGGTCTGTCCGAGCGCGCCGAGACGCGGGTCGAGGAGCTCTCGCTGGGAAACCAGCAGCGCGTGCAGCTCGGGGTGGCGCTGGTCCACGACCCGTCGCTGCTGGTGCTCGACGAGCCGTTCTCGGGCCTTGACCCCGGCGGCGTGGACGTGCTGGCCGGCGTCCTGTCCGAACGGGCCGAGGAGGGCGTGGCCGTGGTCTTCTCCTCGCACCAGCTCGAACTGGTGGAGCGCCTGTGCCGTTCGGTGGCGATCGTCAACGACGGCCGGTTGGTGGCCTCGGGCCCTGTGGAGGAGCTGCGCCGCACGCACGCGTCGCGCATGTTGCGGGTCGAGGTACAAGGCGGCCCCGAGGACTGGTGGCGCGAGGTGCCCGGCGTAGCCGGCTCCGCCGTTCGCGAGGGCGCCGCGGTGCTTCTGGAGCTGCAGCAGGGAGCGGACGACCAGCAGGTGCTGGCGGCGGCGGCGCGCGCCGGCCGGGTGCGTCACTTCGGTCGCGCCGAGGCCCGGCTGGCCGACATCTTCCGGGAGGCCATCTCCGCGTGAGCTTCGGTCAGGCCACCGCGCTCGTGGCACGCCGCGAGATCACCGAGCGGATCCGGCAGCGCTCCTTCTTGGTGTCAAGCGCCGTGACCCTGCTGATCGTGGCCGCGGCGGCGGTGCTCCCGGCGCTGCTGGGTGGCGGGCCCACCACCTACGACGTCGGGGTCGTGGGGTCTCAGCCGCGAGCGGTGGCCGCCGCCGCCGGCGCGGCCGGGGCCCAGACCGACGTGAAGATCGACGTGAAGCGAGTGCCCGATCGGGCGACGGCCGAGAAGCAGGTACGCCACGGCGACCTCGACGCGGCGCTGGCCGGGCCGCGACAGGTGGTCTCGGACGACAAGCTGCCCGACGAGCTGGCCCGGGCGCTGCAGCTGGGCGCACGCCAGGTGGCCAGCGGTGAGGCGTTGCGAAGGCAGGGACTCTCCGAAGCGCAGGCCCGCCGGGCGCTGGACCCCCCTCCCCTGCGCAACCGCACGCTCGCCAAGGACGGCAAGGACACGGATCAGCGCAAGTTCATCGCCTTTGCTGCCGCGCTGCTGCTCTACGGCCAGCTGCTCACCTATGGGCTCTGGGTGTCCACGGGGGTGGTGGAGGAGAAGGCTTCGCGGGTGGTGGAGATCCTGCTTGCCACCCTCTCCCCGCGTGCGCTGATGGCGGGCAAGATCGTGGGACTG
Source organism: Thermoleophilaceae bacterium (assembly GCA_051001095.1). Classification (GTDB taxonomy): domain Bacteria; phylum Actinomycetota; class Thermoleophilia; order Solirubrobacterales; family Thermoleophilaceae; genus JAAYBF01. Next base: position 2,819 of record JBPCNQ010000202.1, on the reverse strand, counting down.
GGCGTGCTGGGCGTCGGGCAGATGCTGTTGGTGGTGATCCTGGGACTGGCCTTGGCGCTCGCCACCGGCTCGCTGGAGGCGAGCGCCGGGGACGTGGCGCCCGTGCTGCTGGTGCTGCTGTGGTTTCCGCTGGGCTACGCCCTGTACGCATCGCTGTACGCCGCGGCGGGCGCGCTGGTGTCGCGTCAGGAAGACCTGCAGTCGGCCACCACGCCGCTGACCGTGCTGATCGTCGCGTCGTTCTTCCTGTCGTTTACGGCGCTGAACGACCCGGGCGGCGCGGTGGCCACTGCGGCGTCGCTCCTGCCCTTCTCGGCTCCGCTGGTGATGCCGGGCCGGATGGTCCTCGGGGAGGCGTCACCCGCGGAGGTGGTGGCGGCCATCGTGCTTCTGGTGGCCGCCACCATCCTCCTGGTGCGCGTCGGCGCCCGGGTCTACTCGGGAGCGGTGCTGCGAACCGGCAGGCCGGTCAAGCTGCTGGAGGCGCTACGCGCCTCGCGCTCCTGATCGATCCGAGCTCCTACGGCTCAGCGAGTGGTCCACACGGTGCCCGTGGAGGGGAAGCCCAGCCTGGCCTTCAGCCCCGCGGTCAGGTCCCACTCGCGACCGCCGACGTAGGGACCGCGGTCCACCACGCGTGCCGTGACCGAGCGCCCGCGGTAGTGGAAGGTGACCCTGGCTCCGCACGGCAGGCGCTTGTTGGCCACGCCGACGGTGCCCGGGGTCAGCGTTCCTCCGCATCCGAGCTTGTTGCCGTACAGGCCCGGGCCGTACCAGGAGGCGTTGCCGGCCCGGTAGGCGTTCACCCGCCACGACCTGGCGCCGGCCGCCGCGGCCAGCTCGTTGCCGGCACTTAGGACGCGCACGCGGTAGCGGCCGGGCCGGGCCGGCCTGAAGGAGGCGCGAAACCTGCCGCCTGCCCGCGTCGCGGTGCGGTCCACCGTCTTCCAGCCACGGCGAGCCCTGACCTGCAGGGTCACGCGGCGACCCTTTGACGCGGGCAGCAGCTTGCCGCGCACGCGGCTGCCGCGGCCCCCCAGCACGTGCTTGGTGGCCCTGGCCCGGATCGCGGCCACCACGGTCACGCGACGGGGCGGGGTGACCGCCCCGGACTCCGAGACCGCGCGGTAGGACCCCGAGCGACGGGGCTTGACCACGAACCTGTAGGAGCCGTCAGCGCCAGTGCGGGACCTGGCCACGGGACGGAACCCGCCTCCGGCGGCGGCATGCTCGAGCCGGATCGTCCTTGCGCCTCCCGCGGTCACCCGGCCCGCGATGCCGAGCTGCCGGCCGTAGCGGACCTCCTGCTTGGCGCTGGGCACGGCCATGCTGACCTTCGGCGAGGCCGCTGCGGCCATGCCGGGGTCCTCTGCCAAGACCACCCCGGCCGTGGTTGCACCGGCAGCGAGGGCGGCCAGGGCCAACCCGCGTGCAGGCATGGAGAATCGCTGTGACAAAGATGCCTTTCCCGGCGGCGCCTGCGGGGTTAGCTGACGGGCTCGCGGCCTTTACGGCCGCTACGACTGACCGCGCGCCTGGCGCACGGAAGTCGATTCGCCCCTGCCGCCAGGAGGCGGCGTTGGGTTCCCCGCCCCCGCACGCGTACGCAAGGGGCTCGGCGATGCCGAATCGAACAACAGCTCGCCAGAGTAGGGTGGGTCGACGTGGGCAGCGTGATATCCGTCACACGCGGGTGCGGACGCAACAAACCCTGCAAACAGCGCGAAGTCGCATCGCTTGATGACCCCCTTGCCGCGAAGGAGGACATGCCTGGTGGTCGACCACGAGGCGCTCTATGACCTGGGGGGCCTGGCGGCGGATCTGCACCACTCGCTGGAGGACTGGCCGGCGCGGCCCCGATCGCGCTATCGCAGAGTGCTCCCGAGCCGGCGGGGGTAAGCTCGTGATCAGTGCGTGAGAAGGTCATAGACAGGGCGCGCAGCCTCGGTCTGGAAGTCGAGGTGCGCTACCTGGAGGGCTCGACCGCGACCGCCGGCGAGGCCGCGAGGGCCGTGGGCTGCGATCAGGCCCAGATCGCCAAGTCGCTGGTGTTCGTGGCCGATGGCGACCCCGTCGTCTGCATCGCCTCGGGCACCCACCGCGTGGACACCGACCTGCTGGCCGACGCCCTGGACGTGGCCGAGGTGCGCCAGGCCACCGCGGACGAGGTGCGCGCGGCCACCGGCTACTGCGTCGGCGGGGTCCCCCCCTTCGGTCACGACCTGCCCGTGGTGATCGACGAGACGCTGCTCGGCCACGACCGCGTGTGGGCGGCCGGCGGTGACGGGCACAGCGTGTTCGACTTCGATCCCCGGCGGCTGGTGGACTCCACCGGCGCGCGGGTCTGCCGGATCGCCTGAGAACGGTGAGCGCGCGTCCGCAGCCCCTGCGCGCCGCGCTGGCGCAGATCGACACCACCGTCGGCGACATCACAGGTAACGCGGAGAAGATCGTCGACGCGATCGCCCGGGCGCGCGACGCGCACGCCCACCTGGTCGTCTTCCCCGAGCTGGCGCTCACCGGCTACCCGCCCGAGGACCTGCTGCTCAAGACGCACTTCCTGGCGGCCGCGAGGCACGCTCTTGACGAGCTGGCCGGCGAGGCGCGCGACATCGTGGCGCTCGTCGGCTTCCCGGAGGCCGCCGACGACGTGTACAACGCGGCCGCCGTGCTCGTCGACGGCCGGGTCGCCGGGGTCTACCGAAAGATGAACCTGCCCAACTACGGGGTGTTCGACGAGGCCCGCTACTTCCAGGCCGGCGAGCACCCGGCCCTGATCGAGGTGAACGGCACGAAGGTCGGACTGACCATCTGCGAGG
>JBPCNQ010000201.1:0-6283 GCA_051001095.1 Thermoleophilaceae bacterium | reverse complement strand
TCCTCGATGTCGCCCTCGTCGAGCTCCACCTCCGACAGGGCGGTGGCGATCTCGGCGTAGGTGAGCACACCGGCCGTCTGCCCCTTGGTGAGGAGCAGCTTGACCTCCTCAAGCTCTTGCAGTTCCGCTACTGACATGCGTTTGGTCTCTCCTGACGGGCCTGGGCCAGCGCTCGGGCCGTTCAAAGCTGCAACAAGCATAGTGCCCACTTCTCGGCAGTCAACACGCCAAGACCCAGCGATTTGCGACCACTCGGCGGTGGACGGGTCCACCCATGTACCCACGAGGAAGCGTTTGGGTACGCGCCCCGGAGGCTAGACTCGACGGCGATGCCCGACGACGAGCCAGGACTGCTCGGGAACCTGCCGCGTTCGCGCCCGGGAACCCGCAGCGACAAGCGCGACTCCGCGGCCGATCCCGCCGGGCCCGAGCCCGATAAGTCGCGCTCGACCGCGTCCAAGCCGGCGGCCAGGCGCTCGCAAGCTGCCAAGCCCGGCTCCAAGAGTCCCGCCACCGCCGCAAAGGCGGGGGCATCTACCAAGGCCGGGCCCTCACAGCGCGTCGGCTCGGTCAAGTCAAAGGCGCCCGCCAAGGGCGCTCCGACCACCGCCGCCGGCAAGACGCCCCCCAAGGCGAAGCCCGTTCCCGTGAGCGTCGCCGAGCCGGGGGACGAGGGACAGGAGGCCGGCGCCGGGAAATCGGGGCCACTACGCTCGGCCGCAAACGTGGCGGGCGCCGGGCTGCGCGTGGCCGCGGGCATGACGCGCGAGGTGCTTCGACGCCTCCCGCGCCCCTAGGCGCGTCGTGCTTGCCCCCGCGGGGCAGCGTCACCGGCCGCTGGGCCGGGCGTTCAAGGACTTCTGGATCAAGGCCTACCACGACAACGTGACCGGCTTGGCCGGCATGGTCGCCTACAACCTCCTCCTCTCGGTCTTCCCTTTCGCGCTGCTGGCGCTGTTCATCGCGGGGCAGGTGCTCTCGAGCCCGAATCTCGAGTCGAGCGTGCTCAAGGACCTGCAGCAGCTGTTTCCCAATGCCACCGACGCGACCCTTACGCGGGCGCTCGACCGCATTCGCGATTCCTCCACCGGCTTCGGCGTGGTGGCGATCGGCGCCAGCGTATGGATCGGCTCTTCGTTCTGGGGTGCGCTGGACACCGCCTTCTGCGATATCTACCACGTGTCCTGCCGGACGTGGCTGGAGCAGAAGCGCTTCTCCATCGCGATGCTCGCCGTGGTCCTCCTGTTCATCGCCGCGACCGTGTCCGTACCCACGATCCAGAGCCTGTTGCTGTCGGGCGCCGACGACCTGCCTCTGGGGCTCTCCAAGGTGCGTGAGCTCTACTTCGGCATCTCCCTGGGGGCGGGCCTGGCCCTCCTCTTCGCGGTCCTCAGCCTCATCTACTGGGCGGTGCCCAACCGCAACGTGCCGTGGCGAGCCATCTGGCCCGGCGCATTGATGGCAACCCTGGCGATCGGAATCGTGGACTACGGGTTTCCCATCTACCTGAGCAACATCAGCACGATCGCCCAGTTCGGCACTACGTTCGTGTTCGTCCTGATCGTCCTGATCTGGTTCTACGCGCTGGCGATGGTCCTGCTTGGCGGCGCCATTCTCAACGCACTCCGATTCGAGATCCACGAGATGGGGGACCTGCGACCGGGGTAAGGCTCGCCTCGGTTAAACCACGATGGGGCCCGGCGAAACCGTGATCGGGGATGTACCCAGAACCGGTTATAGCGCCCTTCAAATGGGTACGCCATCCGTTGCCATGGCTGAACGCGGGTCCACCTTGAGATGCGTGATCATCGACGAGCATCCGATCGTGCGCAAGGGCGTTCGGTCGTTGCTCGAGGCCGCCTGGGATCGGGCGGATGTGAGCGACTTCCCCACGCCGGCCGACGCCGTGGAAGAGGGGGGCTCGGGCTCGCCGGACGTGGTGATCGTCGACCCGTGGCGGGCCGGCGCGGACATCGGCGAGCTGGTCAAGCGTCTGACCGGCGAGCTGGACGCGCCCGTCGTGATCTTCACCGCCGACGGCGGCGCTCGGCTGCTGACCGAGGCGCTCAAGGCGGGAGCGCGAGGCTACGTGCGCAAGGACTCCCCGTCCGGCGATCTGGTGCGGGCGATCAAGGCCACCAGCGCCGGGGAGCTCTACGTGGATCCGAGCCTCTCCTCGATGATCGTGCTCGAGGACGGCGATCGCACCCTCAGCGCCCGCCAGCGCCAGATTCTGGAGATGCTGGCCAACGGCACGCAGACCGAGGCGGTGGCTACCGCGCTCGGGCTCTCCACCGAGACCGTTCGCACCCACACCAAGCGGATCCTGGCCAAGCTGCAGGCGTCCACGCGCACGCAGGCCGTGGCTATCGGCCTGAGGTACGGCCTGATCGAGTAGAGGTGGCCGACCCCCTGCCGATCGAGGAGGCCCGCGGGCTGGTGCTGGAGGCCATCGAGCCGCTGGACTCCGAGAGCGTGCCGATCGAGCGAGCCCGGGGACGAGTGCTGGCCGAGTCGGTGGTGAGTGCCGCCGACGTCCCACCTTTCTCCAGCTCGGCCATGGACGGCTTTGCCGTGCCCCCCGGTGAGAGCGGCGCGCTGCGAGTCGCCGGAGAGGCGAGGGCCGGCCACCCCTTCGCGGGAACGGTCGAATCCGGGACCGCGGTGCGGATCTCGACCGGCGCCGTGGTGCCGGAGGGCACGGGCGCCGTGGTGATGGTCGAGCGCACCGAGGAGGCCCACGGAGAGGTGACGGTGCCCGACGTCGACGCCAGAGCCAACATCCGCGGCGCCGGGGACGACATCCGCCAGGGCCAGACCGTCCTCGAGGCAGGGGTGCAGCTGGGGGCCGCGGCGCTGGGGGTGGCGGCCAGCATCGGCAGGAAGCAGATGGCCTGTGCCCGCATCCCGCGCGTGGCCCTGCTGGCCACCGGCGACGAGCTCGCGGCGCCGGGCGCGGCGCTGGGCCCGGGCCAGATCCACTCCTCCAACACGCCGGCGCTCGCGGCGCTGGTCGAGGGGGCCGGGGGCCGGCCGGCCCTGGGAGAGGACGTGCCCGACACCGCGGCGGGCACCCGGGCGGCCCTGGCCAGGGCGGTCGAGGAAGCCGACGTGGTGTGCGTGACCGGCGGCGTGTCGGTGGGCCCCCACGATCACGTTAAGGGCGCCTTCTCCGAGTTGGGCATAGAGGAGCGCTTCTGGCGGGTGGCGCTCAAGCCGGGCAAGCCGACCTGGTTCGGGGTGGGAGCTACCGGCGAGCGACGGGTGGCGTGCTTCGGCTTGCCCGGCAACCCGGTCTCGGCCGTGGTCACCTTCATCCTCTTCGTGCGCCCGGCCCTGCGGGCACTCCAGGGGGCCGATCCGTCCGCCACCCGGATCCGGGCCGAGTTGACCGAGGCCGTTCCCCGCCTGGCGGGACGCACCCAGGCGGTCCGTTGCCGGCTGCGGGCCGGACCCAGAGGCTGGGAGGTCACGCCCACGGGACCCCAGGGGTCGCACCAGCTGACCTCGATGCTGGGGGCGGGCGCGCTCGCGATCGTGGCGCCCGGCGAGGGCGAGCTGCACCCCGGCGATCCGGTCGAGGCCGAGTTGCTCGACTGAGCCCGGATATCGTCCCCCGGCGTGATACGAAGCGATCCCAGGCAGGTGGCCGGGCGCCGCCGCGAGGCGCGTGCCCGCGTGAAGATCCTCGACGTGCCGGGGTCGGGCTCCGCGCCGAACGGCAGCGTGAGCACCATGCAGGAGGCCGAGGTGACCCTCCCCCGCTGCGAGCTGAACAAGATGTGGACGCCCGAGTACCTCGAGCGCCTGGCCCGCACCTACTGGCGCTTCTTGACGCGCGTCTCGCTGGGCTTGCTGCGGGTGCTCTACACCGAGGAGGGCCGCGACATCGCCGTGATCGGCCGCCCCTTCGTGCTGCTCACCTTCCACAAGCCCGAGTACGATGTCGAGGGCGACTGCGGCTCGGTCACGTGGCGAATCAAGAAGGGCCTCCTGGTGGCGCCGGCCGGTCGCACCAAGGGCTATCTGCGCCTGACCGTCAAGCGCCCGCCCGCCGACGGCGAGGAGCACCCGGCCTCCGACCTGGTCACGGGTACCGTGACCTCCGAGGTCGCCAACTTCTATCCCCTGATCGCCGGCTGGGGCTGGTTCTCGCGGATCGGCCGCTACGTGTACCGCATCACCCAGCTGCGGATCCACATCGTCGTGACCCACGCCTTCCTGCGCTCGCTGGCGCGGCTGGATCTGGCGCCGTCGGTGGTGGGGGCGATGAAGAACGCGGCCGAAGGGGACGTGGCCGGTCCCGAGCGCACCCCGGAGCTGACCCGTCCAGGGCGGTGAGGGCCGCACCTGGCAAGGAAGCAGGGAGCCGGTAGTGCTCCGCACGCCGGCGACCGATGACGCCGCCAGGGGCGAAGCCATCGCCGTTCTGGTCGAGGTCAGCCGATCTTCTGGTTGGTGATGGCGCGCAGCTTGGTGCGGTCGTGCCGGGCGTGGACGCGGCGCACGGTTCCCGAGCGTGAGCGCATGACCAGCGACTCGGTGGTAGCTCCCTCGGGCCCCTCGAAGTGCACGCCCTGGAGCATGTCGCCGTCGGTCACGCCGGTGGCGGAGAAGAAGATCTCCTCGCCCGACACCAGCCGGTCGGTGTCCAGGATCTCGTCGAGGTCGTAGCCGGCGTCCAGCGCCGCCCGCCTCTCGTCGTCGTCGCGCGGCCACAGGCGGCCCACGATCTGTCCCCCGATGCACTGGATGGCCGCGGCGGCCAGCACGCCTTCTGGCGTTCCGCCGATGCCCCAGAGCAGATCCGCGGTCGAGCCCTCGGTGACGGCCAGCAGCGCGGCGGCCACGTCGCCGTGAGGGATCAGCCGGATTCGCGCGCCGGCGTCGCGGATCTCGGCCATCGCTTCCTGGTGGCGCGGCCGGTCGAGCATGATCACCATCAGATCGCCCACCGGGGTGCCCTTCTCCTTGGCCATCAGCTCCAGCGTCTCGTGAAGCGGCCGGTCGATGTCCAGCAGGTGCGCGAACGACTTCGACGTGGCCATCTTGAGCATGTACACGCACGGCCCCGGGTCGAACATCGCCCCCCTCTCGGCCACGGCGATCGTGGCGAGCGAGTTGGGCATGCCCTTGGCGCACAGGTCGGTCCCCTCGAGGGGGTCGACCGCCACGTCGGCCTCGGGGTCCGAACCGTCACCCACTTCCTCGCCGTTGTAGAGCATGGGCGCCTCGTCCTTCTCGCCCTCGCCGATGACCACCGTGCCCTTCATCGTCATCGAGTCGAGCATCAACCTCATGGCGTCGACCGCGGCGCCGTCGGCGGACTCCTTCTCACCCCGGCCGACCCAGCGCGCGGCGGCGAGCGCGGCGTACTCGGTGGTCCGCACGAGCTCGAGCGCGAGGTTGCGGTCGGGGGAGGCTCCCTCGGGTGCCGTCACGGCCGGAAAGCTCTACGGAACGCCCGGAGGCTTCCTGACACGAAGGCCAGGGCGGCTGTGCGCTCGCCCACCGTCAGCCGGCTGGGCTGCAGATAGCCGCTTGGCTCCACCCTCGACGCTTCCACGAGGCTAAAGCTACCACCGGAGCAGCCGCGAGGTGATGGATCCCGGCGGCGGGTCCTTACGGAAGGTGAACGCCTTTGCGCCACCGATGTTTCAGACAAAGAAGCGCCGGTACGTTCATCTCACACCGGTACCGCTCCGTGCGCTCTCCATATTTTCAGACATTGCCCCGAGGAGGGGCCGAGCCGCTGGATGAAGGCAGGTACCGCGACGCCCTGGAGGAGGGCCGCAATCGCACGCTGGACCTGATCGCTCCGGTTTCGACCGAGGACCTGGACCGGGTGCACGACCCCCTAATGAGTCCCCTGGTGTGGGACCTGGGCCACATCGCGGCCTTCGAGGACCTGTGGCTGGGCCAGCGCGCCGGGGGGCTTGCGCCGCTGCGGCCCGAGCTGGCGGCGGTCTACGACGCCACCGAGACCCCGCGCGCCGAGCGCGGCGACATTCCCTACCTGCGCCGCGACGACGCGCTGGCCTTCATGCGGGCGGTCCGCGAGCGCTCCCTCGACGTGCTCCAGCGCGTGGACCTTTCCCCCGACTCGGACCGTCTGAACGCCAACGGGTTCGTGTGGAACATGCTGATCCGGCACGAGCACCAGCACAACGAGACGATGCTCCAGACCCTGCAGCTCGCCCCGCCCGGGACCCTCGCGCCCGCCCGGCGACCCGAGCCCGAGGCAGGCATCCCACTCCCCGGCGCGGTGCGGATCGAGGGCGGC
>JBPCNQ010000200.1:0-5437 GCA_051001095.1 Thermoleophilaceae bacterium | reverse complement strand
CTGGCCGGCCGCCTCCCGCACGAGTACTCCTCGCTCACCGAGCTGGCCCTCAAGCAGCAGGAGGAGACGGTGGAGCCACTCACCGTCCACCGGCCCGACGTGCCGCCGGAGCTTGACCGCGCCATTCGCGTGTGCCTGGCCCGCGAGCCCTACGCCCGCTACGCCTCCACGCTGGAGATGGCCCAGGCGCTGGACGCCGGCCTTCACGGCGAGGTGACCGACTCCACCCGCATGCTGGCCGCCACCGCCGTGCCCCTCGACGGTACCGGCGCCACCCGGGCGCTGGGCCAGACCGAGGCCACCCGGGCGATGCGCCGGGGCCAGACCGGCGCCATGCCCGCACCCGCTCCGGTCGGCCACCGCGACCCCACCGGCGCCTACCCGCCGGCCGCGGCCCCCGAGCCCTCCAAAGCCGAGAAGCGGGCAAGGCGCAACCGCCGCCTGGGCGGCATCCTTGCCCTGCTCGCGGTGCTGGTGGCCGTGGCCGCCGTCGCGGTGGTCCTGACGTCGACCAAGGGCCCGACCGGCCCCAAGCCCGTGGACCGGGGCGCAGTGCCGCAGCAGATCGACGGGCTGAAGCAGTTCCTCAGGGAGAACTCCCGATGACGAAATCGGCATCCATGCCGATCTCCTAGACAGCGCGACCCGTCCTACCCGGTCTCGAAGGGGGCCTCACCAGCCAGGATCTGCTCGGCGTGGGTCTCCCACCGCCCCTCGACGATCGCCTCCCTGATCCCCTTCATCAGCTCGGCCATGAAGGTCAGGTTGTGCAGGGTGATCAGGCGCGCTGCGGTCAACTCCCCGGCACGGGCCAGGTAATGGAGGTAGTCGCGGGTGTGGCCCCTGCAGGCGGGGCACGGGCAGCCCTCGGCAATCGGCCCCCGCCGTCCCCGCGACTCGGCCTTGGTCAGGTCCAGGCGCCAGCGCCGCTTGGGGTCTGGCACCAGAGCGGTGCCGTGGCGGGCCAGCCGGGTGGGGGTGGCGCAGTCGAAGGTGTCGATTCCCAGCCCCACCGCGTGGACGATGTCGTCCACGTCGCCGATCCCCAGCAGGTGCCGGGGCGGCCCGTCCGGGAGCCCCGCCGTCGAGAAGCCCAGCACCTGCCGCATCTGCGCCTTGTCCTGTCCCAGGGTCCCGCCGATGGCGATTCCGTCCACCCCGGCGGCGGCGACGGCGGCGACCGACTCCGAGCGCAGGTCCTCCTCCACCCCACCCTGCACGATGCCGTAGAGCGCCTGGCCCTCCGGGGCGTTGTCGCCGTGCCAGGCCACGCAGCGCTCCAGCCACCGGTGGGTGCGCTCCATGGAGCGCAGGGTGTAGGCGCGATCCACGTGGAAGGGCGTGCACTCGTCGAAGGCCAGTGCGATGTCCGAGCCAAGCGCCGCCTGCACCTCCATGGAGGTCTCCGGGCCCATGAACCTCTCCGCCCCGTCGGTATAGGAGCGAAAGGCCACGCCCTCCTCCTCGATCGAGAGGATCCGGCTCTGGGTGGACCCCCGCCGGCGCTTGACCTCCTCGGCCACCGACCCGTGACCCATCGAGAACACCTGGAAGCCGCCCGAGTCGGTGATGATCGGTCCCTCCCAGCCCATGAACTCGTGTAGACCCCCCATCGCGGCTATGTGCTCGTGGCCCGGGGCGATGAACAGGTGGAAGGTGTTGCCCAGCACCATCCCGTAGCCCAGGGCGGCCACCTCGCGGGCGTCGAGGCCGCGCACGCTGGCGTTGGAGGCCAAGGGGACGAAGGCGGGCGTGGAGATCGCGCCGTGGGCCAAAGACAGGACGCCCGCGCGGGCGGAGCCGGCGCGGGCGTCGATCTTCAAGCGGGCCATGCGGCGCGTGAGGCTACTTCTCGGTCGCGCGCTCGTGCTCTGCCTTGCGCTCGCCGGAGACGGTCGGCAGGCCGTTCTCGATCGTCGGGTGGCTTCAGCCCGCGACGGAATAGACTCTTAGCCCCCTTGTATCAAGTTCTTCCCGGTCATCTCCTTGGGTTGATCGACCCCGAGGAGAGCCAGCACGGTCGGGGCCACGTCGGCCAGAATGCCGCCGTCGCGCAGCGCACCCGCTTGCGGGGTCACCACCAGCGGCACCGGGCTGAGCGAATGGGCCGTGTTCGGCGAGCCGTCGGGCTCGAGCATGTGATCGGCGTTGCCGTGGTCGGCGGTCACTATGCAGGCGCCCCCCGAGGCGCGCACCGCCCCCAGCACCTCGCCCAGGGACTCGTCGACGGTCTCGATCGCCTTTACGGCCGCCTCGATCACGCCGGTGTGGCCGACCATGTCGGCGTTGGCGAAGTTGATGATCCCGAAGGCGTAGTCCCCCTCCTGCCAGTGCTCCACGAAGGTCGCCGCAGCCGCACGGGCGCTCATCTCGGGCTTGTGGTCATAGGTGGGCACATCACGCGGCGAGTCCACCAGGAAGCGCTCCTCGCCGCGGTGCTCGGGCTCCTCGCCGCCGTTGAAGAAGTAGGTCACGTGGGCGTACTTCTCGGTCTCGGCCACGTGGAGCTGGTCAAGCCCCCGCTCTTCGAGCACGGACGCCAGCGTGACCTTCGGCCGCTGCGGCGGAAAGGCCACGGGGAGATCCCACTCCTCGCGGTACCGGGTGAGGGTGGCAAAGCGCAGGTCCAGCTCATCGGTGAGCTTCTCGGTGAGCTGACGGGTCCGGTCGGGCCGGAAGTTCATGAACAGGACGGAGTCGCCCTCCCGGATCGCTCCCTCCTCCCCCACCAGGCTCGGCTGGATGAACTCGTCGGTCTCGCCGCGCCCGTAGGCCGCCTCCACCGCCGCGACCGGCGTGTCGTGGCGCCCGCCCTGGGCCTCGCCCTTGACGAGCGCGTCGAAAGCGGCCTGGGTGCGCTCCTCGCGACGGTCGCGATCCATCGCGTAATCGCGCCCCGTCACGTCGGCCACGCGACCGCCGTGCTCGGACAGCCAGCCCTGCACGGTCTCCAGGTAACCGGCGGCGGAGTCGGGCAGCGTGTCGCGGCCGTCGGTGAAGGCGTGCAGCACCAGGTCGGGCACCTGCTCGCGCGCGGCGAGCTCCACGCAGGCCCTCAGGTGGTCCATGCTGGCGTGCACCCCACCTGCGGAGACCAGCCCCAAGAGGTGCAGCCGGCCGGACTCGCGTGCGGCCGCACAGGCCTGCCCCAGCACCTCGTTGTCGAGGAACGACCCGTCCGCCACGGCGTCGTCGATGCGCTTGAGGTCCTGCGCCACGATCTGGCCCGCGCCCAGATTCAGGTGGCCCACCTCGGAGTTGCCCATCTGGCCCTCGGGGAGCCCCACGGATGGCCCCTGGGCCGTCAGCCGGGTGTGTGGGCAGCTCTCCCACAGCTCGTCGAACACCGGCGTGTCGGCCTTCGAGACGGCGTTGCCGGGCCCGGGCTCGGCGAGGCCCCAGCCGTCGAGGATCACCAGGCAGACCGCAGGGAAGGTGATGCTCTCGGTGTGCCCCTCCCGCTCCTCCCGGGGGCGACCGGGCTGCGCTTCGCCCCCAGTCATCCGACCGCGGCCACGATGCGGGCGAAGCCGTCGGGGTCGAGGCTGGCGCCCCCTACCAGCGCGCCGTCCACGTCGGGCTGGGCCAGGATCTCGGCGGCGTTGTCGGGCTTGACCGATCCGCCGTAGACGACCCGTATGCGCTGCGCCGCCTGCTCCGAGCGCCCACCGACCAGCGCGCGCACGAAGCCGATCGCCTCCTGCGCCTCCTCGGGCGTGGCCACCCGACCGGTGCCGATCGCCCAGATCGGCTCATAGGCCACCGTCACCTCGGCCAGCCTCTCATCAGGGATGTCCTCCAGGCCCTCACCGATCTGGTGGCGCAGCTTGCGCTCCATCTCACCCGCCTCGCGCTCCTCCTCGGTCTCCCCCACGCACAGGATCGGGGCCAGGCCCGCCGCAAGGGCCACCGGCACCTTCTCCTTGAGCGCACGGTCGGTCTCTCCGTTGTGCTCCCGGCGCTCGGAATGGCCGAGGACGACACCTTCAGCGTCCAGCTCCAGCAGCATCGCGGCGGAGATCTCGCCGGTGAAGGCGCCCGACTCCTCGGCGCTCATGTTCTGGGCGCCCACGATCACGCCGGAGCCCTCGAGCGCCCCGGTGACCGTCTCCAACGCGGTGAAGGGCACGAACAGCCCTACGTCGGCCGCCCGGCGGGAGGGGTCGGGCAGAAGGGCGAGCAGGCGCTCGCAGTAGTCGCGCGCCTGGGTGCGGGTCCCCCACAGCTTCCAGTTCCCGGCTATGTAGGGGCGCCGGCCCGAAGCAGCCGAATCGGCCGGCTGCGCAGGGTTTGGAATCTCCTCAGGCATCGTCGAGGGCCTCTACTCCGGGAAGGGGCTTGCCCTCGAGCAACTCGAGCGCGGCGCCACCCCCGGTGGAGAGGTGACTGACCCGTTCGGCCAGGCCGAACTCGGCCAGCGCGGCCGCGGAGTCCCCTCCGCCCACCACGGTCGTGCCCTCGGCCTCGGCCACAGCCTCCGCCACCCCACGGGTCCCGGCCGCGAAGGGCTCCATCTCAAAGGCCCCCATCGGGCCGTTCCAGAAGAGCGTGCCGGCCTGCGCGATCTCCCGGGCGTAGGCCTCCGTGGTCTGCGGTCCCACGTCGAGGCCCATCCATCCGTCGGGCACGTCGGTGCCCTCCAGCTCTCGCCGCTGGGCGTCGGCGGCGAAGGAGTCCCCGAGCACGAGATCGGTTGGCAGCAGGAGCTTGGCCGTGTCGGGCCCTGACGCCTTGTCCAGCGCCTTGCGGGCCAGGTCGATTCCTTCCTCCTCCACCATCGAGTCGCCGGTGGGCCTGCCCTGGGCCCGGAAGAACGAGAAGCACATGGCCCCGCCGATCAGCAGCGAGTCGGCCACGTCCAGGAAGCGATCGATCAGCGCGATCTTGTCCGACACCTTGGCGCCGCCCAGAATCACGACCAGCGGCCGCTCGGGCGCCTCGACGATCTTTCGCAGCGTCACCACCTCGCGCTCGAGCAGCAACCCGACCGCGGAAGGCAGATGGTCAGCCACCCCCGCGCTGCTGGCGTGCGCACGATGGGCCGCCCCGAAGGCGTCGTTCACGTAGACCTCCGCCAGCGAAGCCAGCCGCTCGGCCAGCTCCGGCTCGTTCTCGGTCTCCCCCGGCTCCCAGCGGGTGTTCTCCAGCACCAGCACGCCGCCTGGCTCCAGCGCCTCGGCCTTGGCCCGAGCGTCCTCGCCCACCACGTCGGAGGCCTGCCCAACCGGCGCGTCCAGCAACTCGGCCAGCCGCTCGGAGGCCGGCCTGAGCGAGGTCTCCGGATCGCGGTCCTCGGGCCGGCCCAGGTGGGAGCACAGGATCAGCCGGGCCCCTGCGTCGCGCAACAGCTCGATGGTGGGCAGCGCGCCGCGGATGCGCGAGTCGTCGGTCACGGCGCCGTCGTCGTCCAGCGGCACGTTGAAGTCCACGCGCACCA
>JBPCNQ010000199.1:0-4693 GCA_051001095.1 Thermoleophilaceae bacterium | reverse complement strand
GGCCTGGACATGGGCGGCACCTCCTGCGACGTCTCGCTGGTCCTGGACGGCCGCGTGGCCGTGACCGGCGGGCGCGAGGTGGGCGGTCGCTCGCTGGCGCTGCCCATGATCGACGTGCACACGGTGGGCGCGGGCGGGGGCAGCGTGGCCTGGCGCGACTCCGGCGGGGCGCTGCGCGCGGGACCGCGCTCGGCGGGCGCCGACCCCGGCCCGGCCTGCTACGGACGAGGGGGCGAGCGCCCGACGATCACCGACGCCAACCTGCTGCTGGGCTATCTGGACGCCGGCGCCCCGCTTGCCGGTGGCGTGGAGCTCGACCGCGCCGCGGCCGAGCGGGTGGTCGGGGAACTGGCCTGCGCGTTGGACCTCTCCACCGAGGACACGGCAGCCGGAATCGCCCGCGTGGCCGCCGCCGAGATGGCCCAGGCCGCCCGGGTGATGACCCTCGAGCGCGGGATCGACCCGCGCGAGCTGGCGCTGGTCTCCTTCGGCGGCGCCGGCGGCCTGCACGCCGGCGCCATAGCCGAGGAGCTCGGCATGTCCACCGTTATCGCCCCGGTCGTCTCCGGCGTGCTGTCGGCCCTGGGCCTCGCCCTCTCCGAGCGACGGCGGGACCTGGTGGAGAGCGTGCTGCTGGGCAGCGAGGATCTGACCACACAGGCGATCGCGGAGACGGTGGAGCGGCTCGCCGACCGGGGGCGTCAGGAGCTCGGCGCCCCCGACGCCGAGGTACGCCCCACCTACGAGCTGCGCTACGCCGGCCAGGCCTTCGAGCTGCCGGTCGAGTCGGACTCCGCGCCCGAGCCCGCCGATCTGCGCGAGGCCTTCGACGACGCCCACGAGGAGCGCTACGGCTACCGCGATCCCGAAGCGCAGCTGGAGCTGGTGACCGTGCGCGTGGCGGTGGCCCTGCCGGGCTCCGACGTGGAGGCGCCCGACCCCGACGAGGCCGAGCGCCGCGAGCCGCGCCAGGCCCGCTTCGGCGACGACTGGCTGGACACGGAGATCCTCGGTGCGGGGGCGATGGAGACCGACGGGCCGGCGATCGTGCAGCTGCCGGGCTCCACGCTGGTGGTACCTCCGGGCTGGACGGCGGAGTCCGACGGCGAGGCCGTGGTGATGCGACGGTGAGCCGCCTGGACCCCATCGACCTGCAGGTGATGCTGGGGGCGCTTGCCTCGGCCTGCGACGAGATGGGAGTGGTGCTGGTTCGCTCGGCCCACTCGGCCAACATCAAGGAGCGCCGCGACGCCTCCACCGCCCTGTTCGACGCCCAGGGACAGATGGCCATGCAGGCCGAGCACATTCCCGTGCATCTGGGAGCCATGCCCAGCGCGGTGGCCGCCGTGCTCGAGGAGGACCACTCGCCCGGCGACGCCTGGATCCTCAACGACCCGTTCGCCGGAGGCACCCACCTGCCGGACATAACAGTCGTGAGCCCGGTGTTCGTGGGCGAGCACCCCAACGGGAAGGTTGTCCTCCTCGGGTTTGCCGCCTCCCGCGCCCACCACGCCGACGTGGGCGCCCCCGAGCCGGGCTCCATGCCCGCCGACTCGCGCACGCTGGACGACGAGGGCGTGGTGATCTCCCCCTCCCTCCTGGCCCGCAACGGTGAGCTGGACCGCGAGCTGCTGGCCCAGCTGACCTCGAGGATGCGCAACCCCGGCCAGCGCGAGGCCGACCTGCGCGCCCAGCTTGCCGCGAACCGCTCCGGCGCGCAGCGGCTCGTCGCGCTGGCCGAGCGCCACGGCGTCGACACCCTGCGCGGGGCCATGGAGGAGACGCTGGACTACGCGGAGCGGCGTACCCGGACCAGGATCGAGGAGATCGAGGACGGCGAGCGCACCGCCACCGACGTGCTCGAGGCCCGCGAGGGCGACCTGGAGCTGCAGCTCAAGGCGACGGTGCGCGGCGACGAGGTCGAGCTCGACTTCACCGGCACGGCCGAGCAGCACGAGGGGAACCTGAACTGCCCGCTGGCCGTGACGCTGTCCGCCTGCTACTTCGCGCTGCGGGTGCTCACCGACCCCGACGTGCCGCCCTGCGCCGGGGCCTACCGGCCGCTCACCGTGATCGCCCCCGAGGCCTGTCTGCTCAACGCCCGCTCGCCCGCCGCCGTCGCGGGTGGCAACGTGGAGACCTCCTCGCGCGTCGCCGATCTGGTGCTGGGCGCCTTCGGCCACGCCCTCGGTCAGGGGACGATGAACAACCTCACCCTGGGCAACGACGACTTCACCTACTACGAGACCCTGGGCGGCGGCCAGGGGGCATGTGCGGACAGCGACGGTCCCAACGCCGTCCACGTGGCCATGTCCAACACGCTCAACACCCCGATCGAGGCGCTGGAGCTGGAGTTCCCGCTGCGCGCCATCGAGTACTCGATCAGGCGCGGCTCCGGCGGCGACGGCAGGCACCGCGGCGGTGAGGGGGTGGTGCGCGAGCTCGAGGCGCTCGAGCCCATGCGCTACTCGCTGATCACCGAGCGCCGCCGCCATCCGCCGCCGGGGGCGGACGGCGGCGAGCCGGGGGCTCCGGGGGCGAACCTGGTGAACGGCAAGGAGCAGCCGGCCAAGGCGTCGGGCCGCCTGGAGCCCGGAGACCGGCTGCGAATCGAGACGCCGGGGGGCGGCGGCCACGGCCCCAGGACGGTCCCGCCCGACTACGACGAACCCAACCGCATGCGCACAGCACGGTCCGTGTTGGCGCAGCACGCAAGCGCGTCCGACGTGCACGCTGCCGTAGCCCGCCGGCTGGTCGCAGAGCGGATGCTGCCGGTGCTCGACGTGGGTTGCGGAGAGGGCGAGCTGGCACGCCATCTGCCCACCAACGTCTGGACGGGCCTCGACTCCTCGGAGGCGATGCTGGCCAGAGCGCCCGAGCCCCACGTGCTTGGCGATGCGCGCGAGCTCCCCTTTTCAAATGCCTCGTTCGCCTCGGTGGCGCTGCTGTACGTGCTCTACCACCTCGACGAGCCGGGTGAGGCACTGGCCGAAGCCGCGCGGGTCCTGCGCCCGCGGATGATCTTGGTCGCCGCTCCGAGCGCGCGGGACTCTCCTGAGCTCGCGCATCTGCTTCCCGTCGGCTCGTCGACGTTCGACGCAGAGACGGCCCCGCGCCAGATGGGAGAGCTCTTCACGGACGTCGAGGTCGAGCGCTGGGATGCGCCGCTGCTCCGATTGCCGGATGCCACAGCCGTGCGCGACTATCTGATCGGCAAGCAGATTCCTCCTGAGCGCGCCCAGCACCAGGCAGGAAACGTCTCCACCCCGTTGACGGTGACCAAGCGAGGCGCCCTCGTCATCGCCCGCCGACGGTGATCATAGTCCGTTGGCATGAGGGTGGCCATCGACGCCATCGGTTGCCTCGTCGTCCCGAGGTGCGGGGACGGTGGTGTTGACCGTTGCCGGTGGTGCTGATCTCCGCGCGTCTTCGCTGGGGTCGCAACCTTCGAGCAACGAGGCCTCTTCCCGATGCACGCAATGCCTCAGGCGTCGCTGCGTGCCACCCTGCGCGGCCGCGCGACATCGAGTCGATCGGTCCGTTCCTGGCGGGGTTCGATACCGACGGTGACAGCCCGTTCCGCAACACACGACCGGGGGTCGTGGGTCCGCTGCCGTCGGGAGATCGAGCGCTCACGTGGGATTGAGATGAAGATGATCTCCGAGGCGACGGTGAAGCCGGCGTGGGCGTAGACGGTTTGACGTAGTGGCGCCGGCCTACCGACCGTGACGGCGCTCTGAGGTGACCGATCGGCTCGCGGACGGTGAAGGTGGGCGCAAGCCGTCCATGTGATGCCATACCTACTGTGTGGTACGTTGGGCACGTGCTGAAGACGACGATCTACCTCCCGGACGACTTGCACCGAGAGCTCAAGCAGGCTGCCAAGGAGCGCGGCACCAGCGAGGCGGAGCTGATCCGCACGGCGGTTCGTCACGACCTTCTGGGCGCGCCGGCCGGCCAGGCTGAGCGTGCGCAGCGACGTGCCCGGTTGCTTGCCGCGGTAGGCACGCTTGACAGCTCGGTCTACCCGCCTGGCTACCTGGACGAGCTTCGCGCCGGGTGGCACGGCTGATCGTCCTCGACGCGAGCGTGGCCATCGCCGCACTCGCAGCCGATGACCCACACCACCGCGCCGCGTCTGCTGCTCTCGCCACCACGATGGACGACGAGCTGGTGATCGCGGCCACCACACGCGCCGAGATCCTCGTCGGACCCTATCGAGTCGGAGGGGCGGCCATCGCGACCGCGAGGGACTTCGTCGACGGATGCGCAACGGTTCCGGTGACCGTCTCGATCGCCGACCACGCGGCGGCCCTGAGGGCTCGCCACCGCGCGCTCAGCCTGCCCGACGCAATCGCGCTTGTCGTGGCCGATCTGATCGACGCCGACGCCGTCTGGACGTTCGACCGACACTGGGACGGCCTTGACCCCCGCGTCACCTTTCCGTGAGGGAATGCGCGGGACTCGTCCCGTCGCAGTCGACGATCCCCAACTGGTAACGAGAGCGCCGGCCCGCCTGGCTCTCCGCGTCGGCCGAATCCTCACCATAGAACGTTCGGCTTACGGCGGGGATGCCGGGCGGCCGGCAGAGCCGCCTGATGGTCATCGGTTTGCCCCGGAGGGCTTGGCTCCAAGGTGCTGCATGTCGATCTCGGATGCGCGAGCCGCACGCTGCACCGAGCACCACGGAAGG
>JBPCNQ010000198.1:0-9928 GCA_051001095.1 Thermoleophilaceae bacterium | reverse complement strand
CCCCGGGGATGTCGAGGAAGGGCTGGGAGGCGATGCCTATCGACAGGCCCTCGTCCATCCACAGCGAGGCGCCCAGCGCGCGCGTGCGCACGAACAGCGAGATCAGGATCAGCGCGCCGGTGATGGCCACGATGACCGGGGTTCCGGTGGGAAACCGGGAGATCGAGGGAAGCGAGCGGGCTCGCGGGGCGACCGTTGCCATCAGGAGAAGATAGTCAGCGCGAGGACGTCAGCTCGGGAGTGCGGGCGATGGGCTTCACGCGTGGGGCATCCGGGCCGGCCGCGGGACACGACCGCCCGCGCGCATCCGAGCGTGGCGCGGTCCACACCTGCCAGCGCCCTTCGCGCGTGACCTCGCGGAAGCGGCGGTCGGTGAGCTTGGCGACGAGCGGGCCCTCGGGGACCGTGTGGGTGCGCAAGGCGGCCCCGGGGGCGGGCAGCCCCCCGAGCGCTCCGACATCGATCCCGTGCACGCCCAGCTGGTAGGCGACCATCTGGGTCTGGAAGGGGCCGGAGTACACGCTGCCGCAGCTCAGCAGCTTGTCCGGGCCCCCTGCCCGGTCGATCACGCCGGGCAGCGAGTGCCACAGGCTGGCCTCGTAGCGCAGCTCGTCCAGAGTCGCGCCGACGTTGTCGACCTTGTTCTTGATCACGGGCGACAGGGCGATGAGCCCGAGCACGAACACCGCGGACGCAACGCGCAAGCCGCTGCGGGCGCTGCTTGTGCGGCCGGCGACCCCCGACTCGATGGCCGTGAAGATCCGCGCGACGCCGATTCCCCCCAGGACGCAGATGGCGGCGGTGGTCACGACCAGGTAGCGCTGGTTGCCGGCGTACCCGTGCTCGGTCATGAAGGCAACAAGCGCGATCCAGGAGACCCCGATGCCGAAGAGGAACAGCGTGGCCGCCTCTTGCCGGTGTCGATGCCAGGCGAGCGCGGCGTAGCCGGCCGCCACCAGGGTCGCCACCTGCAACGGGATCACCGCACGGGCCAGGAAGCGGCGGACCACCTCCAGGCCCGGATGATCGGCAAAGGCGGCGCTACCCGGGTTGGGGTTGGTGGCGCGGCTGGAGGCCCGGAAGGGCTCGCCCGACCCCCACAGCTCCGGGCCGAACCACAGCACGGGGATGGCCAGGGCCACGAGCACCAGGCGCACCCGCAGGCCCGGGTCGCGAAAGAACAGCCACAGACCGTAGAGGCCCAGGAAGGGCCAGACCTCGGGACGCAGCAGCGCGGCTCCCAGGCCCAGGTACAGGGCGTGATCGCGGCGACCGTCTGAGTGGCGCTCGAAGCCCCAGAGAAAGAGGGCGGCCAGCAGCGCCTCGGAGTTGCCGAGCATGGAGTCGCGCACGTACTGGTAGGTGGTCAGCAAAAAGGCGGCGGCGAACAACCCGGCGATCACGCCGGCAGGTCCCTCCCCCACGATGCGCCGGGCCAGGCGGAAGGCCATGGCCAGGCTGAGCAGGGCGCCCGCCCGCGCGATCCAGAGCCACAGGTACGGCTCGGCCTCGGCCCCGAGCAGCGAGAAGGGGATGTTGAACAGCACTGGCAGCGGCTTCCACGACGGCCCCCCCTCGGTCACCAGATCGAGGTGGGTGATCTCGCGGCCCCACAGCAGCCATGCCCACGGGTCGTAGGTCGGGGTGGAGGGAAACAGCAGCGTCACGGCCGAGATCGCCAGGCAGGACAGCAGGAGCCACCGGATGGCCAGCGTGCGTGGCCGCCCGCGATCTCCCGCCGCCCCCGCCCCCACCGGGCCGTCCGAAGCTCGGACGCCGGAGGTCCTTCGGGCGCGCCCGGGCGCCAGCGACTGTCCGGCGAGGACGCGCATGGGAGCGGCTAGGCGCTGCTCGTCTGTATTCGCGTGACGTCGCGCAGCCGGGCCCAGCCGCCGTAGCGGACCACGAGCACCACCAGGCCGACGATGGTGATCGGCACGTAGAGCACGAAGCGCAGCAGGATCACGTAGGAGATCACCAGCCCGCCGGATCCCCCGAGCACGCGCGACCCGAAGGCCACGGCGGCATCGAAGGTGCCGATCGACCCGGGGGCCGCCGGCAGCGCCGCCACGAAGTTGGTCAGCCCGACCAGGTACAGCGCCCCCGAGACGCTGAAGTCCAGCGCCACGGCACGCGCGACGGCCAGGTAGACGCTGGCCTCGATGCCCCACAGCAGCACCGTGACGGCCAGGAGCGGGAGGCCAGGCTTGCCCCACAGCGCGCGCGGCGCGCCGGCCAGCGGCCGCGCGAGCTCACGCACGCGGTCCACCATGCCGCGGTTCTTGAGCACCACGAACGCCGCCACAGCGGCCACCACCAGGATCGCCAGACCGGCGGCGAGCACCACCGGGTGGGCGAAGGTCTGGTCGGGCAGGACGTGGCCCTTCAGCACGGCGTAGCCCACGATCAGGAACATGGCGGCCAGCACGACCAGGTCCATCACACGCTCGGCCACAATCGTGCCCAGCAGCGTGCGCTTGCCCACCTTGACGCGCTGGTCGAGTAGCACCACGCGCAGCAGCTCGCCGGCACGCGCGGGCAACACGTTGTTGCCCATGTAACCGACGGTGGTCAGGCCGTAGCAGTCCAGCCGCGCGGCGTGGACCCCGGTGATCTCGAGGATGCGGTGCCAGCGTTCGGCCCGCACCAGCGTGGCGAGCGCGTAGAGCCCGGCGGCGGCGGCCATCCATCCGAGCGCCCCGCGCGTGTGCGGGAAGGTCGGAGCCTCCTGGTGGGATGCCCACCAGACGACCGCGGCGAGCGCGATCACGGAGAAGACGACCTGGAGTAGCGCGAAGCGTCTGTTCATCGGTCTGAAGTCCTCGGCGCGCCGGACCTCCTCCGCGTCCGGCGCAGGGTGCTGGAAGACCCTACGTGGACCGGCTGAAAAGGCGTGCGGCGCGGGCGGAAGTCAGACTCCCGCCAAGGTCGGGAAGGTAGCAGGCGCAGTAGTCGCTTTCACGTTCTCTCTCCTGCTCGGGCAGCGAGGCCCCGACCCCCGGAGCCAGCCACTACCCTGCCCGCGATGATGGCTCGCCTCCTGGCCGCCGCGGCGTGTGGCACCGCCCTCGCCCTTTCGGCCTGCGGCGGCAGCGATTCGCCGGCCAAGTCGCCCGCGTCGGGCCAGCCACCAGACCCCAACGACAAGCGCGCGGTCGCCGTCGCCTGCCTGCGAGACGACAAGCAGCTGCCCGTCCGCGTGGCCGGCGACAAGTCGATCCAGGTCGGGGGCCGCCGCGGCCCGCGCGTGGAGTTCTTCGTCTCCAGCGGCGAGGCGGAGGGCCGTCAGTTCGACGGCGACGCCCAGGGGGCGGAGCAGATCGGGGCGGCGCTGCTCTACATCAACCGTGGCAGCGAGGACCAGCTGAAGCTGGTCGAGGAGTGCCTCGACGACCAGTGAGCCCACCCTCCTCGCTGGGCCTCAGGTTCCGCCCATGCGGAGCAGCCGGCCGCCCTGGACCTCGAACACCTCAACCTTGTTGCCGCCCTTCTTGAACGAGGTCTCGGGCACCAGCACGCCCATCAGCCCCCCGCCGCCGGTCGCCAGCTTGAACGTGTTGCCCACCGCCCGGACCGTCCCGTTCACCGCTACGGCGATGTCCTTCGGAGGCCCGCTCCCCCCTGACACGCGGCCCGTGATCCACGTCGGGATCGTCGTGGCCCTCGGATCGACGTTGGCGTAGGCGCCCGGCTCCGCCAGCGTCGCCTTGGACTGCGAGCTTCCCGCGGACCGGGCCGGCCGGCCGAGCAGCTGCTGGTTGGGACCGATCCGGTAGAAGCGATCGCCGATCGCGCCCTCGCCGAACAGGTTTACGCGGCGGTCGATCGCAGCCTGCTTGAGCTGGTCAAAGCGTGCCTCGGGCATGCGAATCCAGCCGCTCAGGTCACGCTTGAGCATCTTGAACTCGCTGCGGTCCCGGACGGCCGTGGAGAAGGCCGACCTGCCGTCCATCTTGGCCGGCGGCTTGATGTTCAGGATGTCGAGGATCGTGGGCAGGATGTCGGTGGTCTCGACCAGCTCGCGGTTGACCGTAGCCTTCTCCTGCTCCGGGGCCTTGATGAACAGCGGCACGGGCGAGAGCTCGTCCACGTTGCGCTCGTTGGCCTTGCGGCGGTCGAACTGCCCCTTGCGGAAAGACACTCCGTGGTCGGCGGTGACCACCACCATGGCCTTGTCCCACATGCCCTCCTTCTTCAAGCGGGCGATCAGGTTCTGGAGCTCGTGATCGGCGAATCCGACTTGGAGCAGGTGACGCTGCTGGAGCACGTCGACCTGGCCCTGGTCGGGATAGCTCTGGCGAGAGATGCCCGGGATGGGCTCGGTGGCCACGCGCCGGTACTGGCGCCCGTCGGGCAGGTACTGCCACGGCACGTGGGGCAGCAGAACGTGCTTGAAGTTCAGCGTGGGGCGCCTGGTGTTGCGGATCGACTGGATCCAGGCGTCCAGGCGCTTGTTGCGGCTGCCCTGGAGGTTGCTCTTGGTGTCGGGCTTGTCGCTGCTCGCGCCCGAGCCTCTGCCCGAGGCCGCCGCGCCGCTCGACCCGCCACCGGATCCGCCGCCGCCGAAGTCCCCCCACGTCTCGGAGACCGAAGCGAGGTCCTTCTCGACCCCCGGCGGCGCGACGATGTGCTGGTAGACCAGACTGAGGTCGTCGGTCATCGACTTCATCCGGTCCACGAACGGCTCGTCCAGCCGCACGTCCTTGCAGAGGTCTCGCGGACAGACGGTGGTGGCCTCCTCGCTCACGTTCATCCCGTGGCTCTTGCCCAGGATCGCGAATATGGAGTTGGGGTGGTCCGCGGAGGTGGGCAGGCGCTTGTCCTTGACCGGGTAGTCGCCGTCCATGATCGCCGGCCACGCCCTGGTGGTGGAGTCATAGATCGAGTGGGCGTTGGTGAACCAGGTGGACTTGCCGGCCAGCTCGGCGAAGCCCGGATACCGCTTGGCGTCGAGCTGGCCGTTCGCCTTCATCAGGTCGATGCCGGGGAACTCGTCCAGTCCCAGGAAGACGATCGGGGCGCGCGAGCCGCCGGATGCCGACTTGGCCTGCGCGTCGCCCTGGATGGTGAGCTTGTGCACAGGCGACACGAAGAGGAAGAGCAGCAGGAACACAAGCGGTGCGGGCGTGAGCACGCTCAGGAAAGAGCGCATCGGCTCGGCGCGCGTGTAGAGGAAGGCCACCGCCACGCCTATCAGCAGCGAGATCAGGATCAGCACGGTGTCGCTGAGGTCCACCGCATTCTTGAGGGGCTGGATGATCACCACGCCGAGCAGCACCGCGATGTAGACCAGGTGGAGCACGTCGCGAGCGGTCCGGGACGCCAGCCCCACGAGCAGCTCGATCGCGAACAGCACGACGGGCGGCACGATCACCACCAGCAGGCCGAAGCTGATGATGTCCCACGGCGCCGAGCCGCGCGCGGCGAAGAACTCCGGATTCTTGCCGAGCAGGTCGAACAGTGGCTGGGCCAGCGCGAAGGTGGTCAGCGCGGCGATGTGCCCGAACGCGAAGAGGTTGCTGGGGCGCCAGGGCTTCTTGGGCGCCGCGGTGCCCTGGTCGTCGGGGCCGGCCTCGCGGCCGCTCATCAGTCCTCCGCCGGGAGCGCGAGCGGCGCGCCCTGGCCCTTGGGCCGGGCGTAGTAGAGCAGCCGCGTGCCCGACGCCAGCCGCTCACGGCGCTCGACATCGAAGGAGTCCCACAGCACCCGCTCGAAGTTGCCCCGCTCGTAGTCGGGGTGCAGGCCCTCGCGCTTGCCGCTCAGCAGCTTCTGGACCATCGGATCCTCGCGCGTGGGGAACTCGATCACCAGGGACGTGTGAAGCGACGCGAGCCAGTCGATGAACTCGGTCACGGGGACGTTTGCGGTGATCGTGGTGTGGTGGATCAGCGCGAGCGCGAGCACCAGGTCGGGCACCCCGCGGCCGGCGAGGTCGCGGCGCTCGGTCCCGCGCCAGCCGAGGTTCGGGGACTGGTCGGCCAGGTTCATCGTCAGCGTGAGGATGTTCTCGGCTCCCTCCTCGCGCAGTGTGCGGTAGAGCAGCTCCATCGGGCCCTGGTCGGCGTCGAGCGCCAGCACGTAGTCCGACCCCTCGGCGGCGATCCGCGAGTAGCGGCCGTTGTTGGCCCCGATGTCCCACGTCATCGGCCACCGCCGCGAGGTGGCGACCTCGCGCACGAACTCATCCTTGCGCTCGGCGTCCGAATCGGTGTAGCTGTTGCGCTCGCCGTAGGCCACCCAGACGCCCTGCGGCGGGTTGTATTCGAGCCTGCCGACCACCTTGCGCATCTTTGCGGCTTGCGCCACCAAAAGCTCCTTCTGCATGTTCACGGCCTTCAGCTCGCCCTTGACCTCGGCGGCCCGGTCGGCGTACTTCTCCTCCAGCCGGGCGTGCAGGAACACGCTGGTCGAGAAGCCCTTGCGAAAGCGATCGCGGAAGGAGGACAGGTCCCGCATCTGCTTCGGCGGGATACCGTCGATCTGTCCGCGCAGCAGGCCGTGGTAGGGCACGTCCTTGACCGCCTGGAGCATCAGCGGATAGAGGAAGAGCATGCAGAACTGGCGGTATCCGACCCACCCTTCGCCTTCGCGTCGGCGCTCGAAGGATCCCACGTCCACGAACACCGGCTTGCTGCCCTTGAACTGCACGTTGTAGGACGAGGCATCCTTGAGGGTCAGGCCCTCCTTCAACGACGCCTCGAGTAGATCGAGCTGCAGCAGCGCCGCGTCCTTGAGCATCGAGAACGTCCACTCGTACGGGTAGGAGACGAACGGGATGCGCTCGTGCTTGAGCACGCCCGCGCGCTCGTGCACGAGCAGGTTGGGCTGGGAATCGGCCTCGTCGACGAGGTCGGTCTTGACCAACCGGCCGTCGGCCTGCGCGGAGTCGAAGACCTTGGTGGCCCTCAGCGCCTCGAAGTCGGCGAGCCCGTCCGCCGAGAGCGCGCGATACACCGCGCCGTCGGCGTAGAAGATCCGGCTCTCCGGATCCCTGAAGGAGCCGGACTCGATGTCGAAGCCGGAGTCGTTGTTCGTGATCGGAGCGTTCATGGAGGCGTGGCGGGCGACCGGCCGGCGTGGCACGCGCGCCATCGAGACACGGCGGCAGGCAAGAGTAGCTGGCCGAGGGCGTCGCGTGGCCGCGACGCCCTACCCGAGCGGAGCTATGTGGCGTCTGGCTGACGCGGCGCGGTCTCCACTTCCTCCGGCTTGCGGATGTGGAGGGAGACCAGCAGGCGGCGCCAGTAGAACTTCACGGTTACGGCGACACCGGCGAATCCACCGGCGACGAGGGCCGCGATGGCGCTGCCCGTGCCGGCGTCGAGGTAGGCGAAGAGGTGGATCATGAAAGGGAGGCTCCGTATCGGGACGGGGTCGGACAGCAGCCCAAGGTAGCAAAGGATGTTGCCAGAATGTTGCCGTTTACACCGATTTGACAGGTTTCGTCACCTCCGTTGAGCGGTTCTTGCCAAGCCAGCGGGTCCGCCTGGCTACTGGCGCGGTATGCCGCGCCGCACTCGTGACTTGTCACGAGCCCCGTTTGCGAATACTCGCCACCTACCCACCGTGGCCAGTGTGTGCATGTTGGCCATCGGGGGCGCTCCGTCAGCCTGGGCCACCAAGGAGCCGGGGTCGCGCCGGCCCGCGGCGAACACCAGCGCTTTACCCCGGGCGCGTTCGACCTGGCCGATGGGGAGCACCGTCAGCCACGACATGTGGGGCGCGAACGCACGGTCCACAGCCGGCGCGCCCCCTCTGACCACGGCGTCCGCTCCACCGGCCCTCGCCACCGCCACCCCCAGCTCCGCGTCCAGCTGAGCGGTACGCTGAGCCTGGCCTACCTGACGGTTCAATCCCTTCACCCCTTCGTGAAGCCAGGGCGCCGCCACCGCCGCCACGAGCGCGGTTGTAACGGCGGCCACCGCAGGCCGCGGGCTCGCCTGCATCAAGCGCACGGCGGCCACGCCGGTGAGCACGCAGGCGAGCACGATCGCCGGCAGCAGGTAGCGCGGGTTCCCCGAGAAGCCGGCCTCGGTCATCCCGGCGAACAGCGCCAGGACCCCGAGGGCGGCACCGGCCAGACCCAGCTCGAGCCGGTCTCTCCGGCGCACGCCGAGGACGATCGCGGCCGCCAGTCCGGCCTCCAGGAGCGGCCCGGCCACCCCGTGCGCGCGACCGAGCGCCTCCAGCCACGGGTGCTCGCACAGCGACAGGCTCCACGACGGCTCGCTGCGGGCCTGGGCCCCCGCCCCCAGTGGCTGTCCGAGCCGATCCACTCGGGCACGAGCCACAACGCAGCCAGCGCTGCGGCTAGACCGACAATCAGCCGCCGCACCCCGGGTTCGGCGCCCCAGCACCACCCGCCGTAAAGAGCCACGAACGGGAAGACCTCGGGCCGCATCAAGCACGCGGCGAAGCCGAGCACCAATGCACCTCGGCGCGACCCAGGCGGAAGGAAAGCGCCAGCGCCAACATCGCGCCCGCGCGGGCCACCACCAGCCACAGCGCGGGTGGGATGGCGTCGTCGATCTTGCCGAAAGGCGCGAACAACGTGGTGAAGACCACGGGAAGCGGCTTCCAGGACGGTCCGCCGGTGGTATCCAGGCGCAGGTGGGCCACCTCGCCACCCCATACGATCCAGGACCACGGATCGTAGGTGGGGGCGGAGGAAGTAGCAGCGAGAGCAGGGCCAAGCCCAGGCAGCCAAGGATCAGAATGCGCACCGACCGAGGACGCTACGAGTGGCCACGCGCCACCCGGTGAAGCCCGTGCAACCGAACGGTGAAGATGTTGTCCACGACATGTGAAGGGGCTCCTCGAGAACCTCGGTGGGGTGCTCGCCGGACCACCGGTGCGGCTGCGCTCCGCCCGCTGCGACGGTCCGCGCGGTTACTCTGACCCCTCCCCGTGAAGCTGATCATCCAGATTCCCTGCAAGGACGAAGAGGAGCAGCTGCCCGCGACGCTGGCCGACCTCCCGCGCGAGGTCTCCGGCTTCGACTCCGTGGAGTGGCTGGTGATCGACGACGGCTCCACTGACCGCACGATCGAGGTCGCGCGCGCCGGCGGGGTCGACCACATCGTGAAGCTGACCAACAACAAAGGCCTGGCCGCGGCGTTCCAGGCCGGCCTGGATGCCTGCCTGAAGCTCGGCGCCGACGTGATCGTGAACACCGACGCCGACAACCAGTACTACGGCGGCGACATCTCCAAGCTGGTCGAGCCGATCGCCGAGGGGCGGGCCGACATGGTGGTGGGCGACCGCGAGACCGACTCGATCGAGCACTTCTCGCCGCTGAAGAAGCGGCTGCAGCGCCTGGGCAGCGCCGTGGTGCGCCACGCCTCGGGCACCAGCGTGCCCGACACGACCTCGGGCTTTCGGGCCTACAACCGCGAGGCCGCCCTCCAGCTCGTGGTGGTCTCGCGCTTCACCTACACGCTGGAGACGATCATCCAGGCCGGCAAGACGCTCGTGGCCGTTGACCACGTGCCCATCCGGACCAACGAGAGGACGCGCGAGTCGCGGCTGTTCCCGTCCATGTGGGCCTACGTACGCCGCAACGCCGTGGCCATCTTCCGCGTCTACACGCTGTACGAGCCGCTGCGGGTCTTCATGATCGCGGCCGCCATGGTGGCCCTGCCGGCCACCGTGATCTGGGCCCGCTTCCTCTACTTCTTCTTCTCCGGTGAGGGCCAGGGCCACGTGCAGTCGCTGATCCTGGGCTCGACGCTGCTGCTCATCGCCGTCCAGTTCGTGGCCCTGGGCGTGATCGCCGACATCCTGGCCGCCAGCCGCACGCTCTCCCAGCGCACACTGGAGCGCGTGCGCCGGGTGGAGCTGAGCCTTGGGGTGGAGCCCTCCCACTACGAGCCCGCCGACCGGGAGGGGCGATCGACGACCGGCGCGGACTCGGGACCCGCCACCGGCA
>JBPCNQ010000197.1:0-4448 GCA_051001095.1 Thermoleophilaceae bacterium | reverse complement strand
GCGCACGCTGATGCTCGAGGAGGGCCAGGTCGACCTGTGGCTGGCGCTGAACGACCGGATCGCCGACGGGCGCGACGTCTCCTGGATCTGGGACGCCGACTTCGAGCTGCTGGCCGGACGGGTGCGCACGGTCACCTGCTCGGGGACCCGGGCCGAGGAGATGGCGCTGCGACTGAAGTACGCGGAGATCGAAGCCGAGACGCTCGTCGACCGCCGCCTGGGCCCGTCGCTGGACGCCGCGCTGGCCGACGGGGACGCGGGCCGTCCGTTGTACGCGCTGCCCACCTATACCGCCCTGATCGAGCTGCGCGAGATGCTGGCCCAGCGCGGCCTGGCCGCGAGGTGGGCGGATTGAGCGCCCGGGAGTGGGTGTTTGGCTACGCCTCGCTGGTGGCCGACCACGCCGGCGCCGGCGCTGTGGCGGCGGAGCTCTCGGGCTACCGGCGCGCGTGGGGCGTAGCCACGGACAACACCCGGGCAATCCCCGGCTACAAGCTCTACCTCAGCCGCGCGGACGGCTCGCCGCCGGCGGTGTTCGTGGCGTTTCTGGACCTGAAGAGCGACGACGAGGCGGTCGTCAACGGACTGGCCCGGCCGGTGGAGGCGGGCGAGCTGGCCGCGCTCGACCGGCGCGAGCGAAACTACGACCGCGTCGAGGTGACCGGAGCGGTCCGCGGTCTCGGCGGCCGGGTCGGCGCCCTCGACGGTGAAGCCGGCGCCGTCGACGGTGGAGCCGGTGGCCTCGACGGCCGGGTGTGGGCCTACATGGGCTCCGCCGAGGGGCGGGCGCGCATGCGCGGGGGACTTGCCGACGGCACAGTCGTCGTCTCGCGCGACTACCTCGAGAAGGTGCGGGCCGGATTGGGCCCCTTCCCGGATGCGGATCCTCTGCCCGACGGCCTGCCGGTGTGGGACCTCGACCGCGTCGACCTGCCGGCGTGACCGGCGCCTTCCCTGTCGCGGGCGCCGCGGCCTGGCACGACGTGGAGTGCGCCTCCTATGACGCCGACCTGGCGCTGTGGCGGGAGCTGGCCGCCGGCCGGGAAGGCCCGCTCCTCGATCTGGGCGCGGGGACCGGTCGGGTGGCGCTGGACCTGGGGGCGCGCGGCCACGCGGTGACCGCAGTCGATGTCGACCCCGAGCTCGTGGCCGCATGCGATGAGCGAGCTCGTGCCCGGTCTTTGCCGGTGACCGCCGTGGTCGGCGACGCGCGCTCGCTGGAGCTCGGCGTACGCCACCCCCTTGCCATCCTCCCCATGCAGGTGGCGCAGCTGATGGGAAGCGACGAAGGGCGGAGGCAGATGCTCGAAGCGCTCCTGGGCGTGCTCTTGCCCGGTGGCCTGGTGGCCATCGCCTTGGCCGACCCCTTCGAGGGGATCCCCGCCGGGGACGTGCTGCCACCGCTTCCCGACGTCCTGGAGGTGGACGGGTGGGTGCTCTCCTCCACCCCGGTCGCGGTCCGCCCGCTGGACGGCGTGGTGGCCATCGACCGGACCCGGACGTCGGTCTCGCCCACCGGGGAGCTGACCGAGGAGCCCGCCACGATCATGCTCGACAGCGTTGACCCACGTTTCATGGAACGTCAGGGCGCGCAAGCCGGGTACACGGTGCTCGCGGCCGGCGCCGTGCCGGAGACGCGCGACTACGTGGGCTCCACCGTGGTGATGCTGGAGGCCCCCCGATGAGCACGATTCATCGCCGGTCGGCACGGCGGCTGGAGGCTCCACGATGAGCACGCCGACCTTGCGCGTGTGCGCGCTCTATCCCGAGCTGATGAACATCTACGCCGACCGCGGCAACATCGCCGTGCTGCGCGCTCGATGCGAGTGGCGCGGGCTTGCCTTCGCCCTCGGCTCGGCCACCGTCGGAGAGCCCCTGGACCCGCGCGCCTTCGACCTCTTCTACATGGGTGGAGGCCAGGATCGTGACCAGGTCGCCGTGGCCGAGGACATGGCCGCCACCAAGCGGGACGCCCTCCACGCGGCAGCGGACCGCGGCGCGGTGGTGCTGGGCGTGTGCGGTGGCTACCAGCTGCTCGGGCACTCCTACCAGCTCGGTGAGCAGGAGCTGCCCGGGATCGGCTTGGTCGGACTGCACACGGTGCGCGAGGACGGCCCGCGGCTGATCGGCAACTGCGCGATCGAGGCCGACGTGGGCAGCGGGCCCCGCACGATCGCGGGATTCGAGAACCACGGCGGGCGCACCTATCTTGGGGACCCCTCCCTGGCGCTCGGCCGGGTGCTCAGGGGACACGGCAACAACGATCAGGACGGGCTGGAAGGGGTGCACGACCGCAACGTGATCGGCACCTACCTGCACGGGCCGCTGCTGCCCAAGAACGTGTGGCTGGCGGACCGGCTGATCGAGCTGGCGCTGGGCGTCGAGCTGGACCCGCTGGAGGACCGGGCAGAGGACGCGGCGCACGCGAGCGCGCGACGCGCAGCGGGGGTCTGAATTGGCGGACCCGCCTGCGGGCTGCGCGACTCAGCCGGGCACGAGCGTGCGCAGCCCCTCGAAGCGCCCGAAGTCGCAGGGCTCGGCCGCGGGCGCCCGTCGCCCGGTGAGGGCGGCTGGTCCTAGCGAGCCCTGACGACCGGACCATCGCCCGCCTGATACGCCCGTCTCGGTATGGGCGCATCGCAGCCCGCTGGGTTGAGCAATTGCTGCTTCAGCCTGCACTCGGCACCGCCGGCAGCATGGTCGGTAGGGCAGCGAACCCCTCGCGTTGCGCGGCTCCTCGAAGTCGCTCGTCCAGGCAGACGAACTCGGCAGCGCGGACCGCGGGCCCCGCTCGTCGTCGAATGCTCCTCGTCCACGAGCAACGGGACCACGGCCGAGGAGTCCCAGTAGCGCACTCAACGACCCTCTCGGCGCTCTTGCAGCAGCGCCTCTCGGACCGACCCGGTCGCCCCTCGGGGCGGGGGCGATCCAGGAAGTCGTCGGGTAGCGCCGCCGTCGGGCCGCGCAGCAGTCCGCGCCGCTCCAGCTCGGTCAGGTTGGCGGCTTCGTCGATCATCGGGACAATCCGAGCAACGGGACGCCCGCGATCGGTCACGAGGACCTCCTCCCCGACCGCGGACGCGAGCGAGGTACTCGCTCAGCCGAGCCTTTACTTCGGCGACGCCGGCGACTCCATGACCAGTGAGGATAGCGCGATATGGTCATAGTGGTCACGGCTCGAATCGTGCCTCGCCACTAGCGAGCCCTGACTATCGGCCCGCCGCTCTTGGCGATCTCCAGCGAGTCGCCGATCCCAACGCCCTGCGGTGTCTGGGCGGCCTCGTCGCTAGCGGCGGCCGGTCGAGCCGAAGCCGGCGTCGTCGCGCGCAGTGGCCCCCAGATCGGCACCTTCGACCAGCTCGGGCGCCTCGTGGCGCACGATCAAGAGCTGGGCGACCCGGTCGCCGGACTCAGCGCTGAAGCTGTGTTCGCGATCGGTGTTCAGCATCAGCACCCGCACCTCGCCGCGATAGCCCGCGTCGATCAGCCCCGGCGTGTTGACCAGCGTTATGCCGTGGCGGCGGGCGAGGCCCGAGCGGGGCAGGACCATCCCCGCGTAACCGGGCGGTATGGCCAGCGCTATCCCGGTGCCCACGTCGGCGCGCTCCCCCGGCCCGAGCACCGCCTCCTCGGCCGCGAACAGGTCCCAGCCAGCGTCGTCCTCGTGCGCGCGCACCGGGGCAATGGCGTGCTCCACCAACCGCCGGAAGCGGAGCTCCATCAGCTCCCGTCGAGCGAGAAGCGCTCGAAGCGGGAGGCGGCCACCAACGGCACGCGGGCGCGTACGCGCACCCCCTCGGCCGTGTCCTCGCGCTCCACCTCGCCAGCCACGTCGTGCAGCTCGGAAAGCTTGCCACCCTCCGCGTAGGGCAGCAGCAGCTCCATCGGCCGGAGCGTGGCCAGGAAACGGGCCTCGATCGTCTCGCGCAGCTCGTCGGTCCCCTCTCCCGTGGCGGCCGACACCTGGATCGCCTTGGGGAAGCGAAAGGAAAGCTCGCGACGTCGGTCCTGGTCAAGCAGGTCCGCCTTGTTCAGCGCCAGCAGCACCGGCACCTCGGCGGCCCCGATCTCCTCCAGCACGTCCTCGACGGCGCCCAGCATCTCGTGCAGCTCCTCCTCCGGCGCCGAGGCATCGGCCACGTGGACGATCAGGTCCGCGCCCATCGCCTCCTCCAGGGTGGCCCCGAAGGCCTCGACGAGCTGGTGGGGCAGCTTGCGGATGAAGCCGACGGTGTCGGTCATCAGGTACGTGCGCCCGGAGATCTCGAACGAGCGGGTGGTCGGGTCCAGGGTGTGGAAGAGGCGGTCGCGCACTCCCACGTCGGCGCCCGTGAGCGCGTTGAGCAGCGTCGATTTGCCGGCGTTGGTGTAGCCGGCCAGCGCCACGGTCGGCAGTCCGGCGCGCTCGCGTTCGTTGCGCATGGTCTGGCGCACGCCGCGGGTGCGCT
>JBPCNQ010000196.1:0-5348 GCA_051001095.1 Thermoleophilaceae bacterium | reverse complement strand
TCCACCAGGACGGCGTGCTCAAGGAGCGCACCACCTTCGAGATCATGGACGCCTCCACCATCGGGCTGCAGAGCAACTCGCTGGTGCTGGGCAAGCACTCCGGCCGCCATGCCCTGCGCAACGCGCTCGAGGAGCTGGGCTTCGAGGTCGACGGCGCGGCGCTGAACACCGCCTTCAAGCGCTTCAAGGAGGTGGCGGACCGCAAGAAGAACGTCACGGCGTTGGATCTGGAGGCGCTGGTCTCCGACGAGATGCGCCAGGTCGGCGAGGCCTTCGCGCTGCACTCCTTCGATATCGAGGCCGGCTCGCAGCGTACCCCGTTCGCCAGGGTCGTGGTCGACCTGCCCGGCGGCGGCAGGGAGGAGGGGTCGTTCACGGGCGACGGACCGGTCGAGGCGTTCTTCAGCGCGCTGAACGTGGCCTGCGACCGCGAGGGACGGCTCAAGGAGTACCAGGTGAGTGCGGTCACGGCCGGTCGCGACGCGCTGGCCGAGGTGACCGTTGTGCTGGAGCTCGAGGGCGTCCAGGCCACCGGTCAGGGGGTGTCGCCGGACACCATGGAGGCGTCCGGTCGCGCGTACCTGAGGGCCCTGAGCAACGCGGCGGCGCTGGTCGGCGCGGGGGAGAAGCAGGATCACCGTGAGCCGGCCGAGGCTACCGAGCCCGCTCCCACCGCTTGAGAGAGCAGTTCACCTTTCGCGACGGCGAGCGGCAGATCAGGTTCGGGCGCGGCCTGCTTCTCGCTGCGCCGAAGCTGCTGGGCGAGGCGGGCTTTGAGGAGTACTCCCTCCTCACGACGGCCCGGGCCTTGGGCGATGACCCGCAGGGTCTCGGGGCCGGGGTGCGGGAGATCGCCCTGGTCCCGCCCGGCGGCGTCCCTGACATCGCGGCCCGGTTGAGCGAGCAGATCGGCGGCACCGACATCGTGGCACCGGGTGGGGGCGGCTAGTCGACGCCGCCAAGGCGATCGCCGCCGTCGACGGCGGGCGGGTTGCGGAGGCAGGCCCGGCGGTGGCCGCCCTGTCCGCGCTGGCGGGCCCCCGCGCGCTGACCGAGCTCGGGTTCGATGTCGCGCGAAGCGACGAGGTCGTTGCGATGGCGGCGGAGCATCCAGGCGCCAGGGCGATGCCCGGCGGCGTCTCCAACGAGGCATCGCGGTCCTGCTCGACGCCGCCATGGGCGTCTAGGCTCGACGCTGGACCCAAAGGAGGAGAGAGCGATGCTGTTCGGACAGGAGCACGTGGAGCGATATCAGGCGACGGGCGGCGAGGAAGGCCACGATTGGCAGGGCACCACCACCCTGCTGCTGACCACCACGGGCCGCAAGTCCGGGGAGCAGCGCACCACGCCCCTGATCTACCAGGAGCACGAGGGGAACCATCTGATCGTCGCCTCCAAGGGCGGCGCTGACGAGCCGCCCGCCTGGTACCTGAACCTGCAGGAGAGCCCCGATCCCACGGTCCAGGTCAAGGACGACGTCTTCAAGGCACAAGCCCGCGACGCGGACGCCGGCGAGAAGCCCGAGATGTGGAAGAAGATGACCGCCGCCTGGCCGGCCTACGACGAGTACCAGGCAAAGACCGACCGCCAGATCCCCGTAGTCGTGCTCGAACGCCGGTAGGCGCGCGCGAAGCCGAGGTTGAGGTGGTCCCCTTTTAAGCGGCGGGCACGGATGCCCGTCGCTTCGAGGGGATCAGCCGGTGGCGGGCACGGATGCCCGTCGCTTCGAGGGATCAGCCGACAGGCACGGATGCCTGTCGCTTGGAGGGCACCAGCCGCTGCTGCTGGCGCTCGGGCGTGATCTGCACCACGTTCCAGGCCAGTCCGAGCCGCTTCATCGCACGGATGACCAGGCCCGAGATATCGATCTCCCACCACTTCAGGCCCTGGACCGCGGCCCGGGGGAAAGCGTGGTGATTGTGGTGCCAGGCCTCGCCCAGCGAGGGCAGGGCGAGCCAGAAGACATTGGTGGACTTGTCCTCGGTCGCAAAGCGGCGCTGACCGAAGAAGTGGCAGATCGAGTTGATCGACCACGTGATGTGGTGCAGGAAGAAGATCCGTACGAACCCGCCCCAGAACAGCGCGAGCAGCGCTCCGGTGAGCGTGCCGCTGATGGCGAAGCCCAGCGCGAAGGGGATCACCAAGCCGAGCGAGACCCACAGCAGGAAGTTGCGGCTGATGAAGCGCATGCCCGCGTCCTCCAGCAGGTCCGGGGCGTATTTCTTGCCGCTGGCGATGCCGTTCTCCTCCCACAGCCAGCCCACGTGCGCGTGCCACAGCCCGCGCATCCCGGTGCCGTGCCCGACGTGCGGTGAATGGGGGTCGCCCTCCTCGTCGGTATGGGCGTGGTGCTTGCGGTGGTCGGCGACCCAGTGCACGACCGGGCCCTGTACGGCCATCGAGCCGGCGATCGCCAGGAGGTACTTGAGCGGCTTGTAGGTCTCGAACGCACGATGGGTGAGCAGGCGGTGGTAGCCCATCGTGACCCCGAGGGCGGTGAAGAGGTAGATGCCGACCATGATCGCCAGCTCGGTGGTGCCCACCAGCCGGTTCCAGAGCAGGGGGACGGCGGCTAGGAACGCGAGGAAGGGAACGAGGACCGCTCCGATGTTGGCGTTGCGCTGAAGACGAGTCATGCCTTCATTGTGGCCGCCCACTTCTCGGGCCTCTACGGCGAGAAGGCTTGGACTTGATCGGCACTTCTTGTAGCTTTCCAACAAGTGAGCTTGGCCGCGAGCCCCCAGCCCTGGCGTGACCTGCCCTCTAGTGCCGCCGAGTTGCTCGCTCCGCAGCTGCCCGGTGTGGCCGACGAGATCATCGCCGCGATCAGCGAAGGAGTGCCTGAGTACGCGCGCCCGCTGGAGGGTCCCTTCGGACGCGGCTTGCGGCGCGGCGTGGAGGAGGCGCTGCGTCGCTTCCTCGATCTGTTCGGCTCCGACAGCGACGAGCCCGACCCCCGCCGCGAGATCTACGTGGAGCTGGGGAGGGGGGAGCTGCGAGCCGGCCGGCCGCTCGAGGCGCTCCTGGCGGCATACCGCCTCGGCGCGCGGGTCGCCTGGCGCCGCTTGGCCGATGCCGGCGAGCACGCGGGCCTCGCGCCGCAGACCCTGTACGGGCTGGCGGAGGCGATCCTAGCCTACATCGACGAGATCTCCGCGGAGTCGGTGGAGGGCTTCGCGATCGAGCAGGCGGCTGCGGCCGGCGAACGCCAGCGCCGGCGCCGGCTCCTGGCCCGTCTCCTCGTCCAGGAGCCGCCGGCCGACGGGGCGGCGATCGAGGCCGCAGCCGCCGAAGCCGGGTGGGCGCTGCCGGACGCGCTGGCCGCGATCGTGTGCGAGGGCGACGAGCCCGACCGCCTGGCTCTCGAGCTGGGGCCCGACGTGCTCGCGGTCCTCTATCCGCCGGGCGTCTGCGCGCTGGTGCCCGACGCCGACGCGCCCGGCCGGCGCGCGCAGCTGGGGTCTTCCCTGGCCGATCGCGCGGCGGCGCTTGGGCCCACGGTCGCGTGGAATGCCGCCGCGGGAAGCGCGGCGCGGGCGCGGGACACCCTCGGCCTGTCGTCGGGCGCCGGCCTTCTCGCCGCGGCCGATCATCGGCTGGAGCTCTTGCTGCGGGCCGACCGCCCTCTGGCCCGCGAGCTTGCCGATCACGCGCTCGGACCCCTCGATCAGGAGACGGCCGCTTCCCGAGATCGTCTCCGGCAGACGCTTGCCGCCTGGCTGCGAGAGCAAGGGCGTACCGAGCGGGTGGCCGCGTTCCTGCACGTCCACCCTCAGACGGTTCGGTACCGGATGAACCGGCTGCGCGAGCTGTTCGGCGACTCGCTCGAGGATCCCGACCGGCGGTTCGAGCTCGATCTGGCGCTCCGGCTGCCACCCCCGGCGTCTTGAGAGATACAACTGTACGTGATAGCGTACGATGCGGTGGCCGTCGCCTCTCTACCCCAGCAATCCTCGCTCGGCGCACGCGTAAAGGCGCTGCGCGAGGCCATGGACCTGTCG
Organism: Thermoleophilaceae bacterium; assembly: GCA_051001095.1. Classification (GTDB taxonomy): domain Bacteria; phylum Actinomycetota; class Thermoleophilia; order Solirubrobacterales; family Thermoleophilaceae; genus JAAYBF01. Next base: position 1,347 of record JBPCNQ010000196.1, on the reverse strand, counting down.
CTGCGTGACCTGGCCGGGCGCACCGGCGTCTCGGCGCCCATGCTCTCCCAGGTCGAGCGTGGTGAGACGAGTCCCACGCTGGCCGTGGCCACGCGCATCGCCGCCGGCCTGGAGCTCACCCTCTCGCAGCTCCTGCGCCTCGACGAGGGCGGAGCAGTCAGCGTGGTCCGGGCCTCCGAGCGCCTGCGCGGCGGCACCGGCCGCCGCGGTCACGCCTACGAGGTCGTCACCCCGCCGCTGCCCGGTCAGCGTGCCGAGGTTGCCTTCCACACCCTCGCGCCGGGCACGGCCACCGGCGGTGCGGGGGATCCGCCGATGCACGAGCCCGGCAGTCGCGAGACCACCGTGGTGCTCGACGGCGCGCTGCGCCTGCTCTGCGACGGCGAGATTCACGACCTGCAGGCCGGCGACGCCGTCACCTTCGACGCCGACCTGCCCCATCACTTCGAGAACCCCAATGACGAGGACGCCCGCTTCCTGGCGGTCGTCGCCGCCGGACTGAGGAGGTCCTGAATGCCCACGACGCGGAACGGCGAGCGGGCGGTGCCCGCGAGCCCTCGAACTCTCTTCGACAAGATCTGGGACGCCCACGGGGTCGCAGACGATCTGCTCTACATCGACCTCCACCTGGTCCACGAGGTCACCAGTCCCCAGGCCTTCGAGTCGCTGCGGCTGGAGGGCCGCAAGGTCCGCCGCCCCGACCGTACCCTGGCCACGGCCGACCACAACGTGCCCACCGACGGGTCCAAGATCGCCGCCCAGATCGCCGATCACCTCTCGCGCGTCCAGGTGGAGACGCTGCAGGACAACTGCGCGGACTTCGGCGTGCCGGTCTACTCGATCGGCTCGGACCGCCAGGGCATCGTGCACGTGATCGGGCCGGAGCTCGGGGTGAACCAGCCCGGCATGACCATCGTCTGCGGCGACTCGCACACCTCCACCCACGGGGCCTTCGGGGCGCTGGCCTTTGGCATCGGCACCTCCGAGGTCGAGCACGTCCTGGCCACCCAGACCCTCCAGCAGCGCAAGCCGCGCGCCATGCGGATCCGCTACGAGGGCGAGCTTGGCTACGGCGTCACCCCCAAGGACCTGATCCTCGGCACCATCGGCCGGATAGGGGTCGCCGGTGGCGTCGGCCACGTGATCGAGTACGCCGGTGACCCCATCGAGGCCATGACCATGGAGGGCCGGCTGACGGTCTGCAACATGACCATCGAGGCCGGAGGCCGCGCCGGGATGATCGCCCCGGATGAGACCACCTTCGAGTGGGTCCGCGGGCGTCCCGGCGCCCCGGGGGACTTCGACGCCGCCGTGGCCGAGTGGCGTGAGCTGCGCACCGACGACGGC
>JBPCNQ010000195.1:0-5168 GCA_051001095.1 Thermoleophilaceae bacterium | reverse complement strand
GCCACCGCCGTTGGACACGTCGTTGCCCGTGCCTCCGGAGATGTAGTCGCGGCCCAGGCCGCCGTTGATCGTGTCGTTGCCGTCGCCACCGTGGAGGCGATCGCGTCGCCCGCGGTTGCCGGGGAAGTTTCCACGCTTGCGCTTGGATGAGCTGGCCCCGCCGTTGATGGTGTCGTCGCCCTTGCCGCCGAAGATGCGGTCGATGCCGCCTCCGCCGTCCAGGGTGTCGTTGCCCGCGTTGCCGGCGATGAAGTCATAGCCGGGTCCGCCGAGCACCTTGTCGTTGCCCGCGTTGCCGAACAGGGCATCGGCCCGCCGCCCGGGGGCGCCGCCGCCGCCGCGCACGGTGTCGTCGCCGTTGCCGCCGCGGACCACGTCGCGGCCCTGGTTGCCGTTGGCCTGGTCATTGCCGTCGCCGCCGAAGATGCGGTCATACCCGCGTCCGCCGCTGATGACGTCGTTGCCGCCGCGGGCGCTGATGCGATCGCCTCCGGCGAGGCCTTTGATGGTGTCGTTGTCGCTCGAGCCGTTGATCTTGTCGCGGCCGTTGGTGCCGGTGATCGTGGCCGCCATGGCGGCGGCCGCGAACAGGCACGAAAGGGCGGCGAAGACGGCCAGGCCGAGGCCTATTCTTCCGCTACGCTGCTTCAAGGGACATCCTCCTACTTGGTGGTTTGGGGATGTCCCTACCAACCGGTCCGGTGCGTCGAAGTTGCGGCGCTGCCGGATCCGTCGGTTGTAAGGGGCGGAGGCCCTACTGCGTCGCGGCCTGGCGGGCCTGTGTGCGGATCTCGCTCAGGATGCGCTCCAGCCGCGGCTCTGTGTCCGAGTCCACGAAGGTCATCGCCGCCCCGACCGCCGGGTGCACCTCGGCGATCTGCGCGTGGAGCTCGTGCGCCACCGCCCGGTAGCTCGGGTGCCCCTCGCGCCCGGAGCGCAGCTCGACCAGGTGCATAGCCTCGCGCGCGTTCATGTCCAGCACGTAGCGGATGCGGTAGCCCAGGCATAGCGCGTAGGGGGCGAGTGCGGGCAGCCCCGCCTCCACGAGGCGGGCGTGCTCCGCGCGCGAGGCCTCGAGGCCCCGGCGGTAGTCGTCGCCCACCCCGGACTCGTCCAGCTCGCCCGGCACGCCTGCCCCGAGGTCGGGAGTGAGCGTCTGCCACTGGACGGTGAGCATCCGGTGGCGCTGCAGGTCGCGGAAGGCGCCGTAGTCGGAGACCACCTCGAAGCGGTAGCGCAACGACTCGAGCCCCCGCCCGGGGCGGTGACGGCGGTTGCGGCGATCGCCCATCAGCTCGCCCAGCATCTGGGCCCGCTCGTCGGGTGGGAGGCTCCGGACGGCCGACCGGGCCTCGGTCTCGGATGCGCCTGCCGCCTCGAACAGCAGGCCCGCCAGCAGGTCGTCCTCCGAGCCTTGGACGTCGAGCAGGCGAACGGACGGGCCACCGCCGTCGTCCTCCCCGCCGCGGGAGCTATCGAGGCCCAGGCGCCCGGCCCAGCGGTCGGCGGCCGCTGCCCGCTGCTCCAGGTAGGAGACCCACTCGCCTCCGCGGTCGGGGCGGTCCACGCGCGCGACGAAGCTCGGCATGATCGCCTTGAGCTCGTCCAGGATCATCTGCCCGTAGCCGCGCGCCTCGGGTAGGGGCGAGGCCAGCAGCCGCAGGATCATCTGCTCGTAGGCCTGGCCGCTGGCGAAGATCCCCACATGGGAGAGCGAGGCCGCGGGAAGCAGGCCGCGCAGCAGGTCCAGCGCCTTGGCCCGGATCGAGCGGGCGTGGGCCGCCTCGCTCTCGCCGTCTCCCCGGGGGAAGCGGCCGCCCGCCCAGGCCTCGACCCGGGGGAGCGTGCGCGAGTAGGTCTCGAACAGGCCATCCATGGCCCGCGCGTACTCGGGCCCGAGTGACTCGTGGCGCCAGTAGCGGTAGCCGCCGGCGCCCTCCATGGGCGCGTCGTAGGGGATGTAGCGGGTCGACTGCTCCAGGTAGGAGGCAAGGCGCCCCCGCTGGAGCACCTTGGTCATGACGTTGGAGACGTACTCGCAGGCGATGTGCGCGCCGCCGAGCTGGGCCACCGAGTCATCGCCGTAGCCCAGGAAGATGCGCTCGTAGAGCTTGCGCGCCCGTTCCCCCTCCTCGCCGTCGAAGGTCTCGGCCGGGCCGGCCGAGTCGGCCGCGAACTCGTCGAGGTAGAGGCGGCGCAGCGTGCCCTGATAGCGCGAGTAGCGGGCAAACAGCGCCCCCTTGACCGTCTCGGGCAGGTTCACCAGGCCGAAGACCGGGCGGTCGAGGTTGGTGAAGTGGGGGTCAAGCGCGCCGCGCTCGCCTTCACTGAAGCTCTCGACCGGGTAGTCCATGCGGGGCGGCCAGCATAGAACGGGCCCCGGCGATCAACTCAGCCTGTTCTCCTGCACGCACTCCACCACCGGCTCGCCGTCGTCGCTGCGCAGGGCGCGCTCGATGGAGAAATCCATGCGCGTGCCGTCGATCTGCAGCGTGGCCAACTGGTTGTCGAACCACGGACCGCCGCCCACTCGCCGCCACCGCACCGAGGGGTCCTTCACGCCCGCGCAGCGGGCCAGCGCCCGGGTGACAGCCAGCACCGGCTTGGTGAACATCGACTTGATCGCCCGCCGCTCGTGGGCGTCGAGCGGGTTGCGCATGGGCGAGCAGACGGCCTGGTAGACCGCGCTGAGCACGTCCGCGTCCCGGCGGAAGGCCACCTCGCTCAGATAGGCGTGGTGCACGTCGCCCGACAGCGTGACGATCGTGGCGGGAGCCGGCCCGCGCTCGCCCGCTCCCACGGCGCGCTGGATCTCGGCCAGGCGCTCGAAGGACTCCAGGAAGGCGGGCCAGTGCTCCAGGTCGACCGCTTGGCGGATCTTCTCCCCGATCTGGGCGGCCCGACCACCCCACGCCCCGCCGCACACGGCTTCGTTCCAGGCCTCCAGGTGGTGCATCGCCGGGGCCAGCAGCCAGGGCAGCGAGGTCGCTATCAGCAGGTGGTCAAAGCCGCCGGTGGCGTGGTCCTCCACCCACTGCCACTCGTCCTCGTCGAGCATGGAGCGCCTACCTTCCTCCAGCACCCGGCCACAGCGCGAATCGATCACCACGAGGCGCGTGCGGCCGATGTCGCGGTAGTAGCTCCATCGGCTGTAGAAGGCTTCGCGATCGGAGCCGCGCGCGTACTCGCGCAGCACCTTGGAGCCATCGGTGAGCTTCTGCAGGCGCCCCAGCAGACCGTCCTCGCGCTGCTCGTGCGGGCTGAGGTTCCCGACGTGCTGGTAGACCCAGTAAGACATCAGCCCGCTCTCGATGTGGCCGGCCCACCAGTCGGTGGCGCGCATCTCCTCGACCCACGCGGCCGAGGTGTTCCAGTCGTCGTGGATGTCGTGGTCATCGAAGATCATGGCCGACGGCACGGTGGACAGCAGCCACCGCGTGACCGGGTCCTTCCAGGACTCGTAGTAGAGCTTGGTGTACTCCTCGAAGTCGAGCGCCATGTCGCCGGGCTCCTCGGAGGTGTCGCGGCGCCCCTCGATGAACTCGCGTGTCGCGGGCGACACCTCATCCGCGTAGATCTGGTCGCCCACCCACAGCAGCAGGTCGGGCCAAGTCTCCGGATCCTCGTGGCGCATCCGCAGCGCCTTTGCCCGCAGCGCGTCCACCTCCCGCCCCTTGTCGTCCTCGTCCTTGGTCAAGGTGTAGGGCGGGTCGTTGGGCACCGTAACCCGGCAGGAGCCGAAGAAGATCTTGGGGCGCAGGTGGTCAGCGTAGGTGCGGATGCGGCTGGCCGGGAACTCCGAATCCTGGAACGGCCAGACCCGCTCGCCGTCCAGCGCCACCTCGTACTCGTAGGTGTGGTCGGGCTTCAGGTCTCCCACGGACACGACGCCGTAGTGGTGGCCCTCCACATGGAAGGTCGGCGCGGTCGCGCCCAGGATCTCGACTTCGCACGCGGAGTCGGTCTCGACCCAGATCACGGCGTTGGTTGGGTCGACGTAGCGCAGCACGGGTCCGAGCAGCAGTTCAGTCATGAGGCGATGACTACTATGTCCCGTGGGTAGTTTGCAAGGATCGAGCTCGAGAACGATGGCCAGCTGGGGCGATTGATGCTCGGCGTGCGCAGATGGGGGCCACGGGACGCCCCAGCGGTCCTGGCTCTGCACGGAATCACGGCCAACAGCGGGTCGTGGCAGGCGGTGGCGCGGGCCCTGGGCGACAGCGTCCGGTTGAGCGCCCCCGACCTGCGCGGCCGGGCCGACAGTGCCGGGCTTCAGGGCCCGTACGGGATCGAGCGCCACGCCGCCGACGCCCTGGCCGTCCTGGACGCCGAAGGCCTCTCCCGCGCCGTTGTGGCCGGCCATTCGATGGGCGCCTACGTGGCCGCCCGCCTCGCCGCCGACCACCCGGACCGCGTGCAGGCCTTGGTGCTGGTCGACGGCGGGCTGGCGCTGCCGGTTCCTACGGACGCCGACCCCGACGAGGTGCTCAAGGCGACCCTGGGTCCCGCGCTCGAGCGACTGTCGATGACCTTTTCCGACCACGCCGCCCACCGAGCCTTCTGGCGCGAGCACCCCGCCTTCGCCGGCGACGAGGTGGCCGACGAGGATCTGGCCGCCTGGGTCGACCACGACCTGGGAGGGGAGGCACCCGAGCTGCGCTCGCGAGTCCGCGCGGAGGCGGTGCGCACCGACGGCCGCGACCTGGTTGCGGACGAGGACACACGCACCGCCCTCGACCGCGTGACCACGCCGGGCGTGCTGCTGCGGGCCCAGCGCGGTCTTATGGACGACGACAACGCGTTCATCCCAATCGATCAGGCCGAGGCGTTCTCGCACCGCTACGTCGAGCTGCGCGAGGTCGCGGAAGCCAACCACTACACGATGCTGCTGGGGCCCGAGGGGGTCCGCGCGACCGCCGGGGTGATCCGCGAGACGGCAGCCGCGGGCTGACCCTGGGAGAGCACAACATGATCGCCGGTTCGTGCAGCCTGGCGGGTAGTCCTTTCAGCGTGACAGGCGACGGGCCGCCGCGGAGCCGACGCCCCACAGGACCGTGGCCACGAGCGCGGCGCCGATCACCGAGCCGATCAGGCTCAGGAGCAGGTCCCCGAGCGTGTCGGTGTACGCCGTCGCCAGCTCCGGTGAGTCGCGGATGAACGCGACGTAC
>JBPCNQ010000194.1:0-5420 GCA_051001095.1 Thermoleophilaceae bacterium | reverse complement strand
TGTCTCGGCGTGCCACTGCACCCCGATCAGGAAGTCGCGCGCCGGCGCCTCCACGCCCTCGATCACGCCGTCGGTGGACCAGGCCACGGCCCGCAGGCCACCACCCAGCCTGTCGATCGCCTGATGGTGGAAGGAGTTGACCTCGGCCACCTGAGACTCCATCATCGAGGCCAGCCGGCTTCCCTCCGCGATCCGGACTCCGTGGGTGACCTCGGTCCCCGGCTCGCTCTGGCGGTGAGCGGTCGTGGCCCCGGGACGATCGGGCAGGTGCTGGTGAAGGGTGCCCCCGCGGGCCACGTTGAGGGTCTGCATGCCCCGGCATATGGCCAGCAGCGGCAGCCCGCGCGCGTCGGCCTGGCGGGCCAGCTCGATCTCGAAGCGGTCGAGGGCATCGTTCACGGGTCCCAGCGCCGGGTGGGGCTCGGCGCCGTAGGCTACCGGGTCCAGGTCGGGGCCGCCCGACAGGCACACTCCGGCCACCTGGGCCAGCAGCGGCTCCACTGCCTCGAGGTCCATCGGCGGCACGACCAGGGGCAGGCCTCCGGCGGCCTCCACGGCGCGGAGGTAGGCCAGGCCCAGAGCCATCTCCACCTGCGGCGGATCGGCATGGTCGGCCGGGTGCACCTGGCCGGCGCTGCGCATCTCCGACGTGGTCACAGCGATCAACGGCCTCAACCCATCACCCACGTGTCCTTGCCTCCTCCGTTACGGGAACTGTTCACCACGAGCTCGCCCGCGCCGAAGGCGACCCTGGTCAGGGCGCCGGGGACCGCCGTGGACGAGTCGCCCCCTCCGATCACGAACGGTCGCAGGTCCACGTGCCGGGGCTCCAGGCGGCCCTCGATCACCGTGGGATGGGTGGACAGCGTGACGGTCTCCTGGGCGATGTAGCGATCCGGAGCCTGGCGGACCTTCCGCTCGATGGCCCGGCGGCCCTCGGCGCTCGCGAAGCGGCAGACGACCACCCCGGTGCCCCCGTAGCCGTCGCGCGGCTTGACGACCAGGTCGCCCAGGCGCTCCAGCGCTTCCTCGAGCTGCCAGGGATCTCCCAGGTCGTAGGTGCGCACCGACGGCAGGACCGGCTCCTCGCCGAGGTAGAAGCGCACCATCTCCTCGACGTAGGCGTGCACGAGCTTGTCGTCGGCCAGCCCGGCCCCTGGAGGGTTCACCACCGCCAGCGTTCCGCGGCGAAACGGATCCAGCACCAGGTCGGCCAGCCACGTGGCCCGTTGATCGTCGTCACGCAGGCGATCCTCGTCGGTGCGCCGGTAGAGCACGTCCACGACGCGGTCATCTGCGCCCTCCGACCGGGCGCGCACGCGACCGCCCGGACGGTCAGCTCGTCGCGGGTGATGACCGGGATCCCCATCCCGGCGCCCATCTGCTCGTGCTCGTGCCACGCGCTGTTGGCCGGGCCGTCAGAGAGCAGCACCGCGTGGGGCTCATCGACGCGCTCGGGTGCGGCGGCCAGCAGGGCCCGCCGCAGGGAGGAATAGGCTGCGGTCACGTCGAGCCGGCCCGCCGGAGTGGGCACGTCCAGCTCGGCGTCCAGGGCACGACGAGCGGCGACCGCGTAGGCGAGGCCCGATGGCGTACGGGTGTTGTCCTCGAGCACGCTCAGCGCGCCGTCGCTTCCCCGCACCAGGTCGAGACCGGCCACGAACCCCGGAGGCGAGACGGGCGCCCCGCGCATCCAGGGCTCGAAGTAGCGGGCGGAGTCGATCACTCGCGCGGGAATCCGGCCCTCGGACACCATCCGCCGTTCGCCGTAGGCATCGGCGAGGAAGGCGCTAAGAGCACGGGTGCGCTGGACCAGGCCGGTCGAGATGCGCTCCCACTCCTGCGCAGCGATCAGCCGGGGCACGGGGTCGACGGGAAAGGTGCGGCTTGGGCCCTCACCGCCGAAGGTCACCCCGGCCTCCTCCAGGTGGGCGTTCACCCGGCGCCGCAGGTCCTCGAGGTCGGTCCCCGCGAGCTTCCCAAGCAGCTCGGCGTAGGACGGCCAGGGGCGACCCTCTTCGTCGAAAGCCTCGTCCAGCGCCGCCCCGGGCTCATACGTCGCTTGCGGCGCGACCGACCGGGCGCTCGCGGCTCCGCTCATCGGGTCAGGCTAGGGTCGTGCCGGTCAAGAGTCTTCGGCCGCGTGTACAAGCCGCCCGTCCAGCCGATCGACGGCGTGTACGGGAGAGACCGGAAGGGCCTGATAACAATAGGTCCAATCTCAGCAGACTTTTCGAGGATTGAAGGAGAGGCCATGGCCGACTACGCGAAGGACGTACTGGTGGATACCCAGTGGGTCGAGGACCATCTGGACGACGGCTCGATCCGCATCGTGGAGGTGGACGAGAACCCTGCGCTGTACGCGGAGGCCCACATCCCCGGCGCCATCGGGTTCGACTGGCAGACCGATCTCCAGGACCAGGTCAAGCGCGACTTCCTTGCCCCTGACGCGTTCGGGGAGCTGCTCGGGAACGCCGGCATCTCTGACGACCACACGATCGTGCTCTACGGCGACCGCAACAACTGGTTCGCCGCCTACACCTACTGGTACCTCAAGTACTACGGCCACGACGACGTGAAGCTGGTCAACGGGCCGCGCGAGAAGTGGATCTCCGAGGGGCGGCCCACCACCGCGGACGTGCCGTCCTACGAGGGCGCGAGCTTCAACGCCCAGCCCGGCGACGAGGACATCCGCGCCAAGCGCGACGAGGTGCTCGGTGCGCTGGATGCCGCCACCAAGCTGGTGGACGTGCGCTCCCCCCAGGAGTTCTCGGGCGAGCTGATCACCATGGCCGGCTACGAGAGCGAGGGCGCCCAGCGCTCCGGCCACATACCCGGCGCGGCCTCGATCCCGTGGTCCCAGGCGGTGACCGAGGACGGCACCTTCAAGTCGGCCGACGACCTGCGCGAGCTCTACGGCGGCAAGGGGATCGGCGGCGACACCATCGCCTACTGCCGCATCGGCGAGCGCTCGGCGCACACCTGGTTCGTGCTGCACGAGCTGCTGGGCGAGGACAACGTGAAGAACTACGACGGCTCGTGGACCGAGTGGGGCAACCTGGTCGACGTGCCGATCGAGAAGGACGTCTGAGTGAAACCCAGGGGGCTCACGCCCCCGAGGGTGCCCCCGCGCCCGATGGCCGGTGTCCGGTAGGGCACCGGCCGAGTGCGGCTAGAGCACCGGCGCCAGGCGCTCCAGCAGGTGCTCGACGATCCGCGCGGTCGCCCCCCACACCAGCGTGCCGTCGACCGTGTAGGTCGGCGTCTTGGTCGGCACGCCCTTTCCCACCAGGCGCTTCATCTCGTGCCCGGCCACCAGGTCGGGCAAAGACATCTCCAGCACCGTTTCGACCTCGCTCTCCTGCGGCATCCACGTGTGGCCGGGATCGACCCAGCCCACGAACGGGAAGACCCGGTAGCTGGTCACGAAGGTGCCGACCGGCGGCAGCGCGCCGAGCAGATCGACGTCGTCTGCGGGCAGGCCGATCTCCTCCCAGGTCTCGCGCAGGGCGGTGGCGCGCAAGTCCTCGTCGGGCTCGTTCTGACGCCCGCCGGGAAACGAGATCTCGCCGGCGTGGCGGCTGAGGTCGTGGCGGCGCTGCGTGAGCACCGCCACCAGGTCGCCGGCGTGCTCGAAGAGCGGGATCAGCACCGCGGCGTCTGTCTTTCCGGGCGCGTCCATGTCCGCCGCCGCCTCCGGTGTCAGAAGCAGGTCCCGCAGGTCGGCCGGGCCCGGCACCCCGGTGCTCAGGTGAGCGAAACGTGCTCGTCGAACATGACCTCGCCCTCCAGGGTGCGGTGCACCGGGCACTTGGTCACGATCTGCATCAGCTTCTCGCGCTGATCCTCCGGAAGCTCCTTGGGCAGCTTCACGTCCATCGTGAACTTGGTGGGCGAGCCGCGCTGGGCGGGCTCGTAGTCCACGTCCACGACCACGTCGCCGATGTCCCAGCCCTTGCGGTTCGCGTACATCTCCATGGTGACGGCGGTGCAGGTGGCCAGGCTGGCCGCCAGCAGCTCCTGGGGATTGGGCCCGGCGTCGGAGCCACCCTGGTCCCGGGGCTCGTCGGCCGTCAGGCGGTGGCTCCCGATCTCGACATGGTGCTTCAACGTTCCGCCGGAGCGGCGTGCGATGGCTCTCAACTGTCTGGTCCCTCCCGGTTCTCTCGGTCGCGTCCCTGGAAAAGCTCGGGCTCGGGCTCGTCGGCGAAGCGCGCCATGGCGTAGACGGCGTCCGAGCAGCGGTTCAGGTAGGTGAGGACGGTGTCGTCGGCCAGGTCGCCCGCGCGGTGCAGCGACTCGACCCGCCGCTCCGCCCGGCGTACCGCCGTCCGCGCCACGTCCAGCCGGGCTGACAGCTCGGTGCCTCCGGGGATCACGAACTTGGGCGGCAGGTCCACCCGGTCCATGTAGGAGTCGATGTCGCGTTCGAGGCGCTCGACCATCTCCGGCGTGACCTTCGAGACGCCCTCCTGAAGCCGCCCGGCGGCCTCGGGGGCGGTGGCCAGCTCGGCGCCCGCCACAAACAGCTCCTCCTGGACGCGCAGGATGTCGACGTAGATCTCGCTGTCGCGCTGCGCCGCGGCGCGGCACAGGCCCAGGGCGGAGGCTGCCTCGTCCACCGAGCCGTAGGCCTCGGGGCGGGGCGAGTCCTTGTCCACGCGGCCGCCGTACCAGAGGCCGGTGGAGCCGTCGTCGCCCTTCTTCGTATAGATCTTCATGCCAGGGGATTGAACAGTAGGCCGGTTGGGACCTTGGGGTAGAAGTACGTGGACTTGGGCGGCATCGACTCGCCGGCCTCGGCCACCTCGCGCACCTGGTCCACCGGGGTGGCGCGCATGAAGAAGCCGGCGTCGGCGCGCCCGGACTCGACCGCGTCGCGGGCGTCCTCGAAGCTCTTGGAGTACCCCAGCCCGCGCAGATGCGAGATGTCGTCCTCGCTCATCGCCAAGGCGCCTTTCAGCACCAGGGCCTCCAGCACCGCGGTGTCCAGCCGGCGGTAGGGCGCGGGCTTGTCGGCCAGCGCCTCGTCGGCGATCGACTGGTCCTTCAGCGTAAGCGCGTAGCCCTGCTTGTGGAAGGAGTCCATGTAGCCCAGCCGCACGCGTGCGTCCTTCACGGTGGGCTCGAGGTCGGCGGCGTCGATCGGCTCGATGTCGAAGTCCTCGGTCAGCACGCGGCGGATGGCCTGCTGCCTGTCGGTCTGGCCCTCGAGCCCGGTGAGCAGGCGATGGGTGGGAAAGACGAGCAGGCCGGGGTCTGAGAGCGAGACCAGGAACATGAGCACGTAGCGGTGCTCGCCCTCGCCGCCGACCTCGTCGGCGTAGACGCGGGCGGTCTCGTAGCGGTGGTGGCCGTCGGCGATCAGCAGCTCGGCGCCGGCCAGCGCGTCCTCGAGCGCCTGCACGCTCGCCGGATCG
>JBPCNQ010000193.1:0-18728 GCA_051001095.1 Thermoleophilaceae bacterium | reverse complement strand
AGTACAGGAAGGCGTCCGAGTACGTGGTGGGCCTGGACAAGCTGCCGCTGAACAAGGTGATCAACGACGCCAAGGTCGAGGACCACCACGCGATCATCCCCACCAACGCCGACAACCCGCACGACCTCGGCCGGATGGGCGCCGACGAGCTGAAGATCTACGACCTGGTGACCAAGCGGTTCCTGTCGGTCTTCCATCCCGACGCCAAGTTCGAGCGCACCCGGGTGGAGACCACCGTGGCCGAGCACGTGTTTCGCACCAGTGGTCGCGTGTTGACCTTCGCCGGCTGGCGGTCGGTGTACGGCGAGGAGGTGGACGCCCCGGGTGCGGTCGACGAGGACTCCGGCGGAAACCAGAGCCTGCCCAAGCTCGACCAGGGCGAGGATGTCGAGACGCGGGAGATGGAGTCGCTGCGCAAGGAGACCCAGCCCCCGCGCCGCTTCACCGAGGCGTCGCTGCTCTCAGCCATGGAGACGGCGGGCAAGGAGATCGACGACGCCGAGCTGCGCGAGGCGATGAAGGAGTCGGGGATCGGCACCCCGGCCACCCGCGCCGCCACGATCGAGCTGCTGCTGGGGCGCGAGTACATCGAGCGCGACGGTCGTGCGCTGGTGGCCACCGAGAAGGGCATCCAGGTCATACGCCTGCTGGGTGCGCATCCCCTCACCAGTCCCGAGCTGACCGGCGACTGGGAGCGGCGCCTGGCCCTGATCGAGCGCGGGGAGGACTCACGTCCTGCTTTCATGAAGGACATCGGCAGCTTCATCACCGAGACCGTGGCCGAGCTGGACAAGCTCAAGGGCGTTCAGATCGAGCGGGCCAAGCTCGGCCCCTGCCCGGTGTGCGGCCGCGAGGTGAACGAGAACCGCAAGGGCTACTCGTGCTGGACCAAGGAGGACCCCGGCTGCGGCTTCGTGATCTGGAAGAAGAAGGCGAGCAAGAACCTGCCGGTGGCGGTGGCCAAGGAGCTGATGGCCAAGCTCAAGGAGTCGCTGCAGCGCGGCGACGACCCGCCCATCGGGCGCACCGAGAAGCAGGTGACCGGCTTCCGCGGCCGCTCGGGGCGCACCTTCAGAGCCAAGCTGCGGATCGAGCCGCGGGGCGAGGACGCGCCGGGAAAGTGGAAGGTCGAGTTCGACGAGGAGTGGGCCGACCGGCCGCGAGCCGAGCCGGCCGAGGTGCAGGCGGGCGACGGCGAGGCGCCCGCGCCGGCAGCCGCCACGGCTTCCTAGCCCGAGCGTCTACAGGAGGGAGCACTAGGCCCGGTGGGAGCCAGGCCTACTACATCTCCAGCCCCTCCAGCACGTTCTCGAACCACGGCGGCCCGGAGTCGTCCAGCCACGTGACCCGCCCGGGCCAGTAGGGATTGGCCGGGCCCTCGGCGGCCGAGAACGCCTCCTCCAGGAGCCAGGAGCCGGTGTTGTGCAGCCGCGTGCCGCCACCCAGCCACCAGCCTTCGACTTCGCCCGGCAGCGGCCCCGCCCGGTGGGTGTGGCCGAAGATCACGTGCGCGGCCTCGATGTCCAGGTTGCCGATCACCCGGTCCATCGCCCTCAGGCCCGCGCGCCGGAGCTCGGTGGCCGAGATGTCGGGGCGGAAGCGCCCGATTCCCAGTCGGTTGAGCGTGGCCACGGCGACCGGGATGGCCACGCCCCCCAGGGCCAGGCCGGCCACACCACCGTCCCCGGCCCGGACCCACACCTCGCGTGAGATGTTGCCGCCCCCGACCGAGGCGTTCACGCGGGCGCTCTGGGCGAGCGCATGCGAGAAGGCGTAGACGGGGGAGAGCGCGGCCTCGTAGGCGTCGACCGACAGCTCCGGGCCCTTGGCGCCCACCAGCCGGCCGACCGCGTGGGCGAAGATCGACTCGACGCGGGGCACGGTCAGGTGCAGGTCCAAGTAGTGCCCGTGGGTGGCGAAGACGTCGTCGCGCAGCCGCAGGCCCGGGTAGGCGAGCGATACGTCGGTGTCGGGCATCAGCGCGGCCACCCGCCGGGACAGCTCGCCGTGATCGGTCGAGTAGCGGCCCTGAAGCGGCAGGGCGTCGCGCCCTCCCAGCCGCTCGCGCTCCAGTGCCGGCGAGGCCAGCTCGTAGTCGTGGTTTCCGGGCACGAGCACCAGCTCGCGCCCGGCGGTGGCCTCGCCGATCGCCTCCAGGGCCGGTGTCGCCACCTTCAGCGCCTCCTCGGCCCGGCGCTCGCGCAGCTCGAGCAGATCCCCCAGGATCACCACCCGGTCGGCGCGCGAGAGCGCCTCGCCCAAGCGCTCCCGGGCCTGGGGACGCCGCAGCATGTCTGCCCCCGAGACGGTGCTCAGGTGCAGGTCGGACACGATTGCGGTCGACATCGACGCCGCATCCTGACAGGGCGCCGGAGCCCGGCGTGACGGCGGTCTCGCCCGGAGCGCCGAGCGCATATCCTGGATTGCGATGTCGCTCTTCTGCCGCCACAACCGCTTCGTGGCCGACTGCCCCATCTGCGCGAGGGGAACGGTGCTGGACCCGGCTCGCTCGGCCACGCGCCGGCCGTCGCGGCAGGGGACGCGAGGCAGGCGGGCCTCCGCCCGCGCGGAGAAGCCCGCCTTCAGCGGCCCCAACGCCACCTCACCCGCGTACGAGGACGCCGAGGGCCGGCGCTACGTGGTGCGAATGGAGCGCGTGCCCGGCGGCGTGCGCCTGGCGGAGTGGTCCCTGCCTTCGCCGGGACAGGCAGGCTCGCAGCTGCGTCGACGGGCGCCGGTGTTGCCTCCCGCCGATTTGGTCGAGCTGGTGAAGGGGGCCGAAGGGGTGTTGAGCGACGCCGACACCGAGGCCCTGGACGCGGCGCTTCGCATCGAACCCGACGCCGACGACGCCGGACCGGCGGTGAGCAGGGGCCGTAGCGGCGACTTCAAGGAGGAGCTCCGGGTCGAGCCCTTGGAGGATGGCAACGTGCGCGTTGGTCGGTGGGTCCTGCGCCCGGCGCAGGGCTGGCAGTTGCAGGAGGCCTCGCCCATGCTCCCCGCCAAGCGGTACGCGGAGGCGCTGGGGGCCGCGGTCAGGTGCGGGCTGCTGCCCACGCCGTCCTGACCGGGTCCTATACCTGAGCGGTGACACTGAACCTGGTCACCGGACCCGCCAACGCGGCCAAGGCCGGCGCCGTGCTCGGCCCGCTGCGCGCGCGCTTGGGCGAGGAGCCGGTGCTGGTGGTGCCGGCCTTCCAGGACGTGGAGCACACCCGCCGGGAGCTCGCCGAGACGGGCGCCACCTTCGGCGTGCGCGTCGTGCGCTTCTCCCACCTGTTCGGGCTGATCGCCCGGCGCACGGGCTACGCGGCCCGCCGGGCCACGGAGCTACAGCGCCGGCTGGTGGGCGAGGACGCCGTCCGGCGGGCGGAGCTCACGGTGATGGCCGAGTCCGCACAGCGGCCCGGGTTCGTGCGCGCGCTGCTGCGGTTTGCGACCGAGCTGGAGCAAACCGGGATCGAGCCGGCGAGCTTGACCGCAGCGCTGCGCCGCTGGGCCGGGAACGGGCCCCGCCGGGCCTATGCGGCGGAGGTGGCCGAGGTCTACGCCCGCTACCGCGAGGGCCTGGACGCCGCCGACCTGGTGGACGAGGACCTGTTCGCCTGGAGGGCATGGCAGTCGCTGGTTCACGACGGCGCCGCCTGGGGTGCTACGCCGGTGTTCGTCTACGGGTTCGACGACTTCACGGGCATGGAGCTGCGCACGCTTGAGGAGCTGGCCAAGAACGCCGACGTGACCGTGTCGCTGCCCTTCGAGGCCGGCCGAGCGGCGTTCAAGGCCACCGCCACCCTGCGCGAGGATCTGCGCGCGCGGGGCGCGATCGAGACCGAGCGCCACGCCAGCGACGATCACTACGCGCCGGAGTCCCGCGCCGCCCTGCACGCCCTCGAGCGCGGGCTGTTCGAGGACCCGGCCAAGCGGGTTGGCCTGCGCGAGGAGCGCAGCCGGACCGGTGGTCCGGCGAGCACCGCAGTGGGGTTCTCCGCCGTGCGCCTGCACTCCGCGGGAGGCGAGCGGGCCGAGTTGGAGCTGTGCGGCGCGGAGGTGCTCACCCTGCTGCGGGAGGGAATCCCGGCGGGGCAGGTGGCGGTGGTGGTGCGCGACCCGCCACGCTACGCGTCGCTGCTCGAGCAGGTGTTCGGCGCCTACGGCATCCCGTACTCGATCGACCGCTCCGTGCCGTTCGCCCACACCGGCATCGGGCGCGGTCTGCTGGCCCTGCTGCGTTGCGCCGTGCTCGAGGGCAGCGCGGAGGACCTGCTCGCCTACCTGCGCACCCCGGGTTTCCTGCGAGAGGCGCGGCTGGCCGATCGGCTGGAGGCCGACGTCCGCCGCGAGGGGGAGCTGACCGCCGACGGCGCGCGCCGCATCTGGGAGGGCACGGCGAACCGATGGCCGCTGGAGGAGATCGACCGCATCCGAGCCGCGGATACGCCCGCCCGGCTGGCCGCCGTGCTCCAGCGGCGGCTGCACGGCCTGTTCGCCGGCCCCCACCGGCGCCGCGCGCCGGTCCTCTGGGGCGCCGAGCTGGACGATCCGCGCTCCTTCCGCGCCGCCCACGAGGCGCTGGTCGAGTTGCGCGGCGTGGTCGAGGCCGACTCCCGCGTGCGGCTGGAGGCGCGGGCCCTGCACGACATGCTGGCCGAGCTGCCGGTGCCGGTGGGAGAGCCCGAGCAGCCCGATCGCGTCCAGGTGGCCTCGCCGCTGGACGTCCGTGCGCGCCGCTTTGCCGCCGTGTTGATGTGCGGCCTGCAGGAGGGTGAGTTTCCCCAGGGCGCGGCGCCCGACGCCTTCCTGCCCGACTCCGACCGGCGTGAGATCAACCGGGTCGCCGGCCTCTCACTCCCCCTCCGCGAGGACCGGCTGGATCGCGAGCGCTACCTGTTCTACGTGTGTGCCTCGCGCGCGGAGCGGCTGCTGGTGCTCTCCTCGCGCTACTGCGACGAGGACGGCGACCCGCAGTCGCGGTCGTTCTTCGTGGACGAGGCCGAGGTCGTGTTCGGCGACCTTCAGGGCACCACGCGCCGGCGCTCGCTGGCCGATGTCACCTGGCCCCCGGAGGAGGCGCCCACCCCCGCAGAGTGGGAGCGGGCGGTGGCTCGCGCCGGGGAGAGCCGGACGTCCCCGGCGGTAGGTGACCTGCGGCTCCCCGCCGCGCTCCGGCGCGTGGGCGAGCGCGAAGTGGTCTCCGCCAGCGCCCTGGAGCGGTTCGCGGGCTGCCCCGTCAAGTGGCTGGTCGAGGACGTGCTCGACCCCGAGCGCCTGGAGCCCGACCCTGAGCAGATGGTCCGGGGCCAGTACGCCCACCGGGTCCTGGAGCTGACCTTCCGTCGCCTGCGCGAGCAGACCGGCCACAAGCGCGTGACCCGCGCGAACCTGGGACAGGCCGAGCGCATCCTGCTCGAGGCCCTGACCGAGCAGCGCGGCGAGTTCCGCGTCTCGCCCGACCAGACCCGCGTGCGGGCCGCTGTACGGCGGCTGGAGTTCGACCTGCTGCGCTACCTGCGCCACGAGTCGGGGTCCGACAGCCTGTTCGTGCCCGAGCACCTGGAGATGCGCTTCGGGTTCGAGGACTCCGGCCACCCGTCGGTGGAGGTGGCCGGCGGCGTTCGCGTGCGCGGGGTGATCGACCGCGTTGACACCTGGGACGGATACGGCCTGGTGCGCGACTACAAGGGCGGGAAGGTCGACACCTACAAGGCGGCCGACTGGGAGTCCGAGCGCCGGTTCCAGGCCGCGCTGTACATGCTGGTGATCGAGCGGGTGCTGGGTCTGAAGGCGGCAGGCGGGGTCTACGTGCCGCTTGGGGGCGACAAGCGCAGGGCGCGCGGCCTGGTGTCCGCCGAGCTCGGCGCCCAGCTGGGTGGCGACTTCGTGGACACCGACCGCCGCCCCGAGGAGGAGTTCGCCGATCGCGAGGCGTGGGCGCGCGAGGCGATCGCCGAGGCGGCCGAGCGCATGCGCGGCGGGCGCCTGGCCTCGTGTCCCGACACCTGCGCCTACCGCGGCGGCTGTTCGCACCCATCCGTCTGCCGGGTGGAGCAGTGACGCGGCGCACCGAGGACATCTCGTTCACCGACGAGCAGCTGACCGCGATCGGGCGCCGGGAGGGGTCGATCCTGGTGGCCGCCGGCGCGGGCACGGGCAAGACATCGGTGCTGGTGGAGCGCTTCGTGCGCGCTGTGCTCGAGGACGGCGTCGAGGTGGAGTCGATGCTGGCCATCACCTTCACCGAGAAGGCCGCGGCCCAGCTGACCCGGCGCATCCGCAAGCGCTTCACCGAGCGCGACGCGCCCGATCGCGCCCGGGAGTCCGAGGGGGCCTGGATATCGACCATCCACGGCTTCTGTGCCCGGGTATTGCGCACCCACGCCCTGACCGCCGGCCTTGACCCAGGGTTCGGCGTGCTCGACGCGCTGGAGTCCGAGCGGGTGGCCATCGACGCCTTCGACCGCGCCCTGGGGGACTTCGTCTCCGGGGCCGACGACCCCGAGCGCATCCGCCTGCTGGCCTCCTACACGCCGGACAAGCTGGCCGACATGGTGCGCACGGTCTACGGGCACCTGCGCAGCCGCGGGGAGGGCCGGCCCCGGCTCCCGGAGATCAGGCGCCCGCAGCCGGCCGGCGAGCGCGAGGCGCTCCTGGACGCGGCCCGGGCCGCGGCGGCCGAGATCGGAGGCGTCGAGGGCAAGCAGGTCGGGGTTGCCCACGACATGCTGGGCCACTGCACCGACCTGCTCGAGCGCCTGGGCCCCGGCGCGCTCGCCGAGCCCCACGAGACGGGAGGGCTCGCGCTGAAGGGCAGCGCCAACGCCCTGAAGGGCCGCGCCTGCCAGGCCTATCGAGAGGCGCAGGAGGCCTACGCCGCCCTGTGCGCCGCCGATCAGGCCTACCGCGACCACGTGCTGTTGCGCCTGCTCGTGGACGGATACGGAGGCCATTACGCGCGACTCAAGCGCGACCGGTCGGGCCTCGACTTCGACGATCTGGAGCTCCGAGCGCGCGACCTGCTGCGCGATCACGCGGGTGTGCGGCAGGGCTACGCGGAGCGCTTCTCGCACCTGATGATCGACGAGTTCCAGGACACCAACCCGCTGCAGAACGAGATCCTGGCCCTGCTCGAGCGGGACAATCTCTTCCGCGTGGGCGACGAGCGCCAGTCGATCTACCGCTTCCGCCACGCCGACGTGGGCGTGTTCCGCGATCACCGCGACGCCGCGCGCGAAAGCGGCGCGCTGGAGCGCATCACCGTGAACTTCCGCAGCCGCCCCGGGGTGCTGGATGCGGTGGACCTGGCCTTCTCGGAGCTGTGGGGACCCGAGTTCGAGGCGCTTGAGGCCCCGGGTGCACCGGACGCCCCTGACGGGATCGGCATCCATGCCGATCCCGTAGGCGACACCGCGACGGGAGACGAACCGGTGGTCGAGTTGCTGCTTGCCGACCGCGACAAGAAGCGCTGGGACGAGCGCTTCGCAGCGGAGATCGAACACGGCAGGGAGCCGTTCGGAGACGCCATGCGTGGGATCACGCCGTGGCGGGCCGCGGAGGCGCGGCTGATGGCCAAGCGGATAGCCGAGCTGATCGCACGGGGCCTCTTTGAGCCGGGCGAGTGCGTGGTGCTGCTTCGGGCCACTACGAGCATCGGGATCTACGAGCGCGCCCTGGAGGAGCGCGGCGTGCCCACCTACGTGCTGGGGGGTCGCGGCTACTGGAGCCAGCAGCAGGTGGGGGACCTGCGCGCCTACCTGTCGGCGCTGGCCAACCCGCTGGACGAGCTGGCGCTGTACTCCGTGCTGGCCTCGCCGCTGGGCGGGGTGTCGCTCGACGCGCTCGTAGTCGTCTCCACCGCCGCCAAGCGAGCCCGGTGGGACGTGTGGCGCACCGTGCAGGCCCTGGCCGACCCGGGGAGCCCTGGTGAGGAGGTGCGGGAGACGGCCGCCGCTCTGGAGGCCCGCGACGCGAAGCGGCTGTCCACCTTCGTGGTCCGCTTTCGCGCCGAACGCGCCGCCGCGCCGCGCGTGGCTCTGGAGACGCTGATCGACCGCGCGGTGACCGGCTCGGGCTACGACCGCGTCGTGCTGGCCATGCCCCAGGGAGACCGGCGGATGGCCAACGTGCGCAAGCTGATGCGCATGGCGCGCCAGTACGAGGCCGACGAGGGCCGCGACGTGCGGGGCTTCATCGACTTCGTGGCCGAGCGCGATCTGGTCCAGGAGCGCGAGGGTCAGGCCGCGCTGGACGCCGAGGACCTGGACGCGGTCAAGCTGATGACCGTCCACCGGGCCAAGGGCCTGGAGTTTCCCCTGGTGTGCGTGGCCGACCTGGGCAAGCTGGGGCGGGAGGACGACTCCGCCCTGCGCGTGTCCGAGGACGGCGAGACGGGGCTGCGCCTGGCGTCGATGGGCGGCGCGGGGGTCGACACCGAGGCGCTGGCGCGGATGAAGGAGCGCCAGCGACTCGAGGACGAGGAGGAGGAGCGGCGGATCCTCTACGTGGCCGCCACCCGGGCCGAGCGCCACCTGATCCTGAGCGGGGCGACCGACCTGGAAAAGCTGCCCCAGCCGGAGGCCATGGCCGAGCCGGCCCGCTGGGTCTGGCGCAACCTGGGAGTCGATCCCTCCCCGGCCGGCCCGCTCACCCAGTGCGAGGGAAGCTGGGAGGGCCGGCCCGTGCGGGTGCGCACCGAGGTTGTGGGTCCGGCGAACGTCGACGAGCTGCTCTCCGAGCCCGATCGCCGCCCCGTCGCCACCGAACCCGACCCGGCCGGCCTCGAGGCCCTCGCCGCCCCCGCGCTGTCCGCCGTACCGGTTCCCGCGGCCCTGCCGATCAGCCGGCTGAGCTACTCCGGACTGGAGGCCTACCGCCGCTGTGGCTATCGCTTCTACCTCGAGCGGGCGCTGAAGCTGCCCCGCCCCGACGACGCGCCTGCCGCCGGTGGGCGCGCCGCCGCGCCTTACGAGATGGGCATGGATGCCCCTCTCGTCGAGGGCGTCCCCGAGATGGGCATGACCGGGGTGGTGCGGGGCTCGGTGGTGCACGCGCTTCTGGAGGACCTCGACTTCGGCGCCCCCGCACCGCCCTCGCCGGAGTCGGTGGCCGCGGCGATCGAGGCGGCGGACCGGGCCGTCCGGGCCGAGGAGGTGCAGGAGGTCCGCGAGCTGATCGCCTCCTTCGCCGACTCGGACCTCGCGCGCCGGATCGCCGGGGCCGCGCGCGTGCGCGCAGAGCTGCCCTTCGCGTTCACCCTGAACACGGGGGGCGGCCGGAGCCTGCTGATAGACGGGATCGTGGACGTGCACGCGCAAGAGGACGACGGGACCGTTCTGGTGGTGGACTACAAGACCGACCGCCTCGACGGGGCCGATCCGGCCGACCGGCTGGCCGGCTCGTACTCCACCCAGCAGCTCGTCTACGCACTTGCCGCTCTGCGCTCGGGCGCCCCCCGTGCCGAGGTGGTCTACTCGTTCCTGGAGCGCCCGGCCGAGCCGGTGGCGGCGGTGTACACGGCGAGCGAGATCTCCGTCCTGGAGGATCGGCTGCGCGATCTGGCGGCGGGCGTGTCCGCAGCCATCTTCACGCCGACCGACTCGCCCCACCGCGGGCTGTGCGCCGACTGCCCGGGGCGCCCCGCCCTGTGCAGCTGGGACGAGGAGCAGACGCTGGCCGCGGACCCTTCCCTTTCCGTCTGACCTTCGGCCTACCGTGACGTCATGCCGCTGTGCTTCATAGAGCCCCAGGAGGCTATCCGGGTCATGGCCGACGCCGTCGGTCGCGAGGCGCGGCGGCAGCTGCTCGGCGAGGTCGTGCGCGCGTGGGTCGACGAGATCCCCGAGGACGAGCTCCAGGTGCACTACGCCAAGGCCGTCGAGGTGCTCGACGACGACGACCTCTCGATGCTCGCCGCCTGGCACGCGTCGCTGGAGGTGGGCCAGCCCATCGCCAACAAGGAGTTCCTGCTCAAGACGTTCGCCCACCTCGGCGAGCATCGCCGCGAGGCCCTGCGGATCGCCGCGGGCTTCCGCGGGGAGGACGCCTTCGAGGCCGGGGTGACCGAGGAGCAGGCGCTGGACACCGTGCTGCCGTGGCTGTCGCCGGAGCGGACGATCGAGCTGGCCGCCGAGGCCGTGGAGCTCTACTGCTGGGACAGACTGGGCTGCGACAACTGAGGCACGCGGAGTGCGCCTGACGCCCGTCATCGTCGGCTCGCCTGCTCTCGCAGGCGTCGCCTGCTCTTCCTGGCCAGCCACCCTCCGCGTCAACTCAGTTGCGCTGCCCGGGCCCGTCACTCCCGCGCTCTCGGCTCGGCGCCTAGTTCTTGCGCCGCCGCCCTTTAGGGGGTAGGCCCTTGACCCGTCGCCGCCTCATCCCCCTGGCTCTCCTCGTCCTCGTCCTCGCCCTTGGCGCGGGCTATGTCAGCGGACGTCTTCAGGGCGACGACGCCTCGGTCGACGGGCCGGCGCTGCCCGGCGACGCCCGGGCCACCACCGTCACGCGCGTCGTCGACGGGGACACCGTGGTCCTCGCCGGTCCGGGGAAGGTGCGGCTGATAGGGGTCGACACGCCCGAGGTGTACGGCGGTCGGGAGTGCTTCGGACCCGAGGCCTCGGACTACGCCAAGCGGATGCTGGACGGCCGGCGCGTCTCCTACACGGTGGGCCGTGAGGCGCGCGACCGCTATGGGCGCCTGCTCGCATACGTCTGGCTGAAGGACGGCCGGTCGTTCAACGCCCTGCTCGTCGCTCGGGGGTACGCCCGCGTGCTCACGATTCGCCCCAACGACGCCTACGCGCACGGCTTCGCGCGCCTGGCACGCAGCGCGCGGGAGCGTGGTCGTGGCCTGTGGGGACCCGGGTGCCGACCGGGGCAAGGTTCGGAGGTTTCGGCAGCTCCGCGACGACCAGCGCGTGAGAGGACATGGTGTGCCCCACTTCCATGGACGTCTAGACGCTGGACTCCCACGGCCGGAATTCGTGGCCGCCAAGGAGCTTTCCTGCGCGATCGCACTCACCGATGCCGCGTCTCGCCCAGGAGCTGGCCCCACTCATCGCGCAGCGGCATCACGTCGAGTTCCTCGATCGCCAGCGTGATGACGTCTTGGAGCGCGATCGGCCCCGTCGGAAGATGGACCTTCCCAAGCCAGCGGGTCCCGACCTGGACATCGCCGTTGACGTGCAAATGGGGGCCCGTGCTCGCGCCCCGTCCCTGAGGATGCCAGTGGTAGGTGAGGAGCTCTGCTCCGCGCTGCCGACCGATGGCATAGAAGTAGGCCGAGATGCGGACTCGCCAGCCGTCGCCGCCCTCATCCAGGACGCCGTACTGCTCTCCGACCGACAGGGTCAGGCGGCTATCCCCGCGCAAGGCGACCGGGTCGCCACCGGCCAGGACCAGCGCGTGCAGGGCATCGGAGGGTGCATACCCGCCGGCGACGTCAACGTGAGCGCTCGTGATGCAGGAGAGCGCAGGAACTGCCGGTACTCCTCGACGGCTTCGGCGGCAGTCCTAGCCGGCAAGGGGCAGGAGCATGGCGACGCGCATCACGTTCGGGTTTGCGTCGGGATCGAGGCGACCGCCCTCCCACTCAGCCCGGAACTCCTCGCCAGAGATCCCCAGGTATTGCCTGGCCTTTTCATCGAGCAGCTGACGACCCTGCTCGGGCGTCACCTCGCGGATCTCGGTGTCGGTCTTGGTGGTCATCGCTGGCTCCTGGGCCGGAATCGGCCGCGGGTCCACTGCTCTTGATCATGAAAGGGTACGCGAGGACAAGGATTCGATCCAGGACAGCTCGGCTACGCCGCCTCGCGCTGGCCGGCGTCGCGCTGGTCGAAGGCTGCTGAGAGCAGCCGCGCGTCGTCGGCGCGGCTCTTGTGGCGCTGGCCCATCCACCCTTGGACTTGGACGATCGAGGCTGTGTTGATGGCCGAAGATGTGGCGCAGGTCGTGGAAGCGCAGGTAGCGCAGCCCGGTGGTTTCGAGGTCTGAGACGTAGCGGCGCCTGAGCGCGGAGCCGTCCATCGGCCCGCCGTCCTCGTTGATGAAGACGGTATCCCTTGGCGCCGACGTGGACCCGTGCTGACTGAGGGCCTCGAGGGTCTTGGCGACCTTCGGCGCGGTCAAGGCGCAAAGAGCGGGATCTTCTGTCCCGCGACCGCGAGGCCGCGAGGTGTGAGGCCCGCCGCGCAGCCATCCAGACCCCGGTCTGGGCAGGCGCGCACCTCGAGCGCCGGGGACCGTGTCTCGCATCGTCTCGGAGGTTCAGGATCACCCGTGTTGTGGGTATGGGGCAGCCTATGGTCACCCGACGACTCCTCACTCTTGCCCTGGCAGCGGCGCTCACGCCGGCCCTGACCGCCACCGCGACCGCGACCGCGCAGGCGCCCACGGCCACCGAAGCCAAGGCCCGGTACTCCTCCGGCGCGACCGCCGCCCGGGTGCACAAGTGCCGCAACAGGGTCGGACCCACCATCACCATCACCTCCACGCGAAACATGCTCTGCCGGTCTGCCGCCAGGGTGATGCGCGCCCACAACCGTCCTATCTCGACCAGCTTTAAAACCAGCGGCTACCGCTGCCGCAGGATCTCGGGGGCGGCGTTGGGCGGCACGTGGCGGTGCCTCAAGGGCAAGCGCGGCTTTCGCTTCGGCTTCGGCGACTGAGCGTAGGCAGGGCAGCCCTTCTCAGGCCAGGGCCGCCTCGATCTCGGTCCGCGCCTGCTCGGTGTCGTGGAACTGGACGGCGGCCATGCCCAGCTCCCGCGCCGTGTCGCAGTTGAGCTCCACGTCGTCCACGAACAGGCACTCGGACGCGGCGAGGCCGCCCAGGCGCTCCAGGGTCAGCTCGTAGATCGGCCGTTCGGGCTTTCGCATGCCCACGAAGCCGGAGTCCACCACCACCTCGAAGATCTCGTCCAGCTCGGGGAGCATCGGCCGCCACCGTGGCTCCCACTCGCGGACGTTGTTGGTCAGCAACGCCATCCGCAGCCCCCGGCCGCGCAGCGAGCGCATGAGCTCGATCATCTCGGGGTTGCGCTCCAGGTGACGCCACCAGACGTCGAACATCCCGTCCAGGCGCAGCTCATCGCCCAGCTGCGCCTGCAGGCGGGCCAGGAAGTCCTCTTCGCTGATCGCTCCCTTCTCGAGCATGAACAGCGGGTGCTCGCCCTCCTTCTCGGTGGCCGCGGCCATCGCGGCTCCCAGATCTTCAAGCGGCACGCCCGACTCCTTCGACCAGGCGGCGAAGGCATTGCCGAGCGGGGTGGTCAGCACGCCGCCGAAGTCGCAGACGACCGCGCGGATCACGCCGGCTCAGGGTCGCTGCGCAGCCACAGCTCGTACGCGCCCGTCCCTTCGCGGTCCTCCAGGCGCCAGCGAAAGACCGCGGCGTGCACGGCCAGGCCCTCTATGGCCAGTGAGGTCCCGGCTACCGCCGTGCCCGATCCCCGCCGGGGGGCCTTCTCGCCCGGGGTCCACAGCTCGAGTCCCGCGCTGCGCTGGCGACCCTCCCCGTCGTAGACCGTGGACAGGCGCGTCTCGGAGAGCTCCACCGCCTCGCCGTCGGACAACAGCCACGCGGACACCTCCTCGACGCCGTGGCCCACCGCCCCCCGCGGCCGCCGGGCGAGGACCAGCAAGGCGTTGTCGCGGTCAAACAGCGCGGACACGCTTCGCAGCGCGTCCAGCTCCTCCCACTCGGGAGGCCGGGCGGTCTCCGAGAGGGTGCCCAGGCACTTGACCTTGCGCCCGCCGATGCTGCCGCTGACCGCACACACGTGCACGTTCACCCGGTCCAGTGCGGCCGGATCGTAGAGGGGCTCGAGCTTCACCGAGAAGTCCTCCCCGAGCTCGGCCTCCCAGCCCTTGCGGGTCGGATCGATACGCGGGCCCTCGGACCGGACCTCGGTGGCCGCTCCCTCAAAGAGCAGGGTGGCGCCCGAGCGGGCGCTCACGTGGACGCCGTGCTCGGGATCGAACAGGGCCAGGGAGAGGGCCGGGGCGCTCACCGCTCAAGCCGCGGCGCATCGGCGGGGGGATGCTCGTGGGCGGTGCCCTCCACGTCGGCGCCCGGGCGGCGCGCCGATCCTCCGTCGCGGACCACCACGCGGGCCATCATCATCCGCGAGAACCAGTGACCCGTGGCCCGGACCACGATCGCGCGCGCGGGAGGGATCAGCAGCACCAGGCCGATGACGTCGGTCAGAAAGCCGGGCGTGACCAGGAACGCGCCGCCGAAGATGACGGCCACGCCGTCCTGGACCTCCCGGTGGGGCATGCGCCCGGCGGCCACCGCTTCCTGGAAGCGTCGCCATGCCACGCGGCCCTGCGAGCGCAGCAGCATGCTGCCCAGCACGGAGTCGGCGAACAGCAGCCCGAGCGTCCACCAGAAGCCGATCGCGTCGCCCACGAGGTAGATCACGTAGAGCTCCGCGAGCGGGAGGACGATGAAGACGAGCAGGAGGCCGAGGGCCGGCATCGGCATGAGGTTATCGGTGCCCGCACGGCAGCATGGCGATCGGAGGTGAGGGCTGGAAGTCCTCCGGTTCTCGGGGACACGATGTCCGCGTGAATCTCCGAGGTGAGGGCTTCAAGCCCTCACGGGCTAACCTTAGGTCCATGCCAGAGGCACCGACAGTCGACGACGTGCAGGAAGCCCTCGAGAACGTGATCGACCCCGAGCTGGGGCTCGACTTCGTGGAGCTGGGCCTGATCTATGACATCGCGGTGGAGGGTCAGGAGGTCT
The DNA here is from genome assembly GCA_051001095.1 of Thermoleophilaceae bacterium. Taxonomy (GTDB): domain Bacteria; phylum Actinomycetota; class Thermoleophilia; order Solirubrobacterales; family Thermoleophilaceae; genus JAAYBF01. Next base: position 3,992 of record JBPCNQ010000193.1, on the reverse strand, counting down.
TCATCACCTTCACCCTCACCTCCGCCGGATGCCCGATCGGGCCGCAGGTATCGGACCAGATGGAGGAGTTCGTGGGCGATCTGGAGGGCGTCTCGGCCGTACATCCCAAGATGGTCTTCACGCCGGCCTGGACAGCCGACCTGATGTCCGAAGACGCGAAGTTCGCGCTCGGGTACTGAGCGGGCCGGGCGGGCCGGCGCTCAGTCGACCTCGCGCAGCCTGCCGGTCTCGACCTCGTAGACGAAGCCCCTGATCGCGTCCTTCTTGGATACGAACGGGCTGTCCTGGATCCTGCGCTTGGCCCTGCGCACGTCCTCCTCGAGGTCGGAGAAGGCCTCCGAGTCCCAGTCCGGGCGCTGGCCGGTCGCCTCCTCGAGCTGGTCCTTGAGCTGATCGTCGGTGAAGGAGAGCATCCCGCAGTCGGTGTGGTGGATGAGGATGATCTCCTCGGTGCCCAGCAAGGCCTGGGAGATGGCCAGCGAGCGGATCTCCTGGTCGGTGATCACGCCGCCTGCGTTGCGGATCACGTGGGCGTCGCCCTCTTCCAGGCCGAGCAGGCGGGTGGGCACCAGCCGCGCGTCCATGCACGCCACCACCGCCACCTTCTTGGCGGGCGGAAGCGCCAGATCGGCCTTGTCGAAGCTCGCCGCGTACTCCTTGTTGTTCTCGACCAGCTCGTCGGTAGCGCTCACGGGGGGTCCTCTCCTCGGGTACCTGCGGGAAAATACTAGGTAAGTCCAGTAGACAATAAGACGTTTAGGGTCCCGAGAGATTTCATCCCGCCTGGCCTACATCACCCGCTCCTTCCCGGACGACCCCGCGCTGGACACCGCGGTGTCGCGGGCGCTGATGCTGCGCGTGGCGGCCGGGGAGCTGACCCAGACGCTGCGCATCAGCCTGCCCGGGTCGATCGTGGCCTTTGGCAAGCGCGACGTGGTGAGCCCGGGGTACGCCGGGGCGGTGCGTGCGGCCCGCGAGGGAGGCTTTAAGGCCATCGAGCGGCTGGCCGGCGGGCGCGCTGCCGTGTTCACCGACCAGACCGTCTCCTTCGCCCACGCGGTCGGCGACCCGGATCCGCGGTCGCGCGTCTTCGAGCGCTTCGACTCCACTGCCGCGCTGATCGCGCGGGCACTGGCGCGGCTGGGTGTGGACGCCCGGGTCGGTGAGGTGGAGGGCGAGTACTGCCCCGGAGAGCACAGCGTCAACGCGCGCGGCGCGCGCAAGCTGATGGGCGTGGGCCAGCGGCTGGTGTCCGGAGGAGCCCACGTGGGCGGGGTGGTCGTGGTCGAGGGGGCCGGCCGGGTCAACTCTGTGCTCGTCCCCGTGTACGCGGCGCTGGGGCTTCACTGGCGCCCGGAGGCCACCGGCGCGGTGGCCGACGAAGTGTCCGGCGTGACGTGGGACGGCGTGGCCGAGGCCATCCGCGCCGAGTACGCCGAGCGCTACGAGCTGGTACCCGGGGACCTGGACGAGGAGACGCTGGCGCTGGCCCGGCGCCTGGCGCCCGAGCACCTGTCCCCGGCCTGGCCATCTGCCTGAGACAAGGCCGGCTACGGGGCGACTGCGACGGTTCGCGGGCTTCCCTGCTGCAATGGGGGCATGGTCTCGGCCGGAGCCTCTGAGGGGCGTAGACGCCTGCGCGCCGCGCTGATCGCGGGGGTCCTGATGGGTCTCCTGTCACTCGGCGTCGCCGCCCGGGCCGAGGCCGCCCACCCCACCGGGCGCTACCTGGTGACCTTCGAGAAGGGCTCGACGGCGCGCTCGTCAGCCGCGCTGTCCGCCACGCTGGCCCGGGCCGGCGTCCAGCGATCGGGACGCGGGGTCCCGGCATTGTCGATCGCCACCGTGCGCGGCGGCTCCGGCGCGCTGGCCCGCCTGCGCCGTGACACCGCCGTGCGCTCGGTGTCGGTCGAGTGGGAGCGTGACCTGCGCCGGATGCCCAACGACCCGGCCCTGTCCACGCCCGAGACCCGGGACACCGACGGCGTTGCGCCCGGCACGCCGATCCAGTGGGCCCTGGTCCGCCAGGGCTTTCCCTCCGCCTGGGGCGTGACCACCGGCCAGGGGGCAATCGTGGGAGCCGTCGACTCCGGCGTGGACGGATCGATCGCCGACATGTCGGGCAAGATCGCCAGCGCCGACGCTGTGGGCACCTCGGCCCCCACCTCCGACCCCGACGGCCACGGCACCCACACCGCCGGGCTGGCCTGCGCGGCCACCGACAACGCCGTGGGCATCGCGGGCGCCGGCTGGGGCTGCCGGCTGGCGGTGGTCAAGCTCGGCCAGGGATCCAGCGGCGGCATCAGCGATCAGGACATCATCGAGGGCATCCGGATCGCCGTCGACCGCGGGGCGCAGGCGATCAACCTGAGCTTCGGCGGCGGTGATCCCAACGCGGCCCTCAGCCAGGTGATCGACTACGCGGTGAGCAGGGGAGTGGTGCTGGTGGCCGCGGCCAGCAACAACTCCGATGTCGACCAGGGCGCCCCGGCCAGCCTGCTGCAGCCGGGCAACGCCCCGGACCTGGGCGCCGGGCGCGGGCTGGTGGTCACCGCCGCCGACTTCTCCGACCGGCGGGCGGGCACCGGCCTGGGCAACCAGATCTCGGTGGCCTCCTACGGATTCTTCGACGACGGTCCGCTCGGACCGCCGGGGCTGATCTCCACCTTCCCGGCCTCGGGCGCCTCGCGCGAGGGCACGCCGCCGCTGTTCGCGGGCGGCTGCGGCTGTCGCCGGGCGATCGGCTCCGACGACGACTACTCCTACCTGGCCGGCACCTCGATGGCCACCCCGCAGGTGACCGGCCTGGCCGCTCTGGTGTCGGCGCTGAACCCCTACCTCTCACTGCGCGACAAGCTCACGTTGATCAAGCAGCGCGCCCGGGGCCGCGGCGCCTGGGGACCCGAGCTGGGGTGGGGAATCATCGACGCGGGTGCCACCGTGGACGCCGCCCGCCGCGTGGACCGCCTCGCTGCGGCGTCCAAGGCGCGGTCCAAGCGGCGCGTCCGGGCCCGCCGCGGCGCCCGCCGGGCCAAGGTACGGGTCCGCTGGTCAGCTTCGGACCCGGCCGGCCGCACGGCGCTGATCCCCTCCGGCGTGCGCGACGCTGACCTCGACATGCGAAAGGACCGAGGGAAGTACCGCCGGGTGAAGCGCTCGACCCGCAAGCGCTCCGCCCTGCTGCGGCTGAAGCCCGGCGTCTACCGCCTCTACACCCGCGCACGCGACAGGGCGGGCAACCGGGAGGCCGTGCCGAGGAAGGCCGACGTACGGCTGGTGGTCGAGCGGGCGAAGCGCCGCTAGCGAGAGCCGTTGCCGCCGGACGACTACTTCGAGCAGCTCAGTCGTAGCGGTCTGAAGCCGGACTTCACGCCCACTCGACCCCGTCGCGCATCGCTTGGCGCACGCGCTCTGGTGCCGCCGCTCGTCCTGGCCTTCGCGCTCGCCAGCTGCGGCCAGTCCCGCGAGCAGCAAGTCCGCGATGCCGCCCAGGGTTTTGAAAACGCCATGAGCGACAACGACCTTCGGGGCGCGTGTAAGGCGATGTCCCGCGAAGCCAAGGCGCAGCTGCCCTACCTGGCGCGGGCGGAACGTCCTTCAGCGCCTCGTTCGAATTGCGAGCAGGCGCTCAAGGCTACCGGCTTCCCTGGGGCCGAGCGGGCAGTCGCGGGGGAGGTCGACTTCTACAACGACTCGAGCGCGAAGGTAGCCGTGGACGTTCCGGGCGACCGAGATCCGGACAGCGGTGGCGATGTGGAGGTGATCAAGCAGGACGGCGCGTGGAGGATCGGCGACGATTTCTAGAGGTATCTGCGTGCAGGTGGCGGAACGGTCACAATCTCCTAGCGATGCGCTTGCTCGCCGCCGTGCTCGTGGTGCAGGTCCTCCTGGCCGGCACGTTGATCGCGCTGGTGGCGACCGACAACGTTCCCTTCGTGCACAGCGACGCCTCCCGCGGCGGCGACGCCGAGGCCGCCTCCACGGTGCCCCGC
>JBPCNQ010000192.1:0-3947 GCA_051001095.1 Thermoleophilaceae bacterium | reverse complement strand
CTCCGTCGCCCACTCCCGCGCCAATCAGCAGACCAGCCACAAGCGCGACCGCGGCAGCCACCCCCGCCGCGGCTGCGGGGGTGCGCAGACGCCGGCGCCAGCCCTCCTCCTCCGGCTCCACGGGGCCGCGGGCGCCGGGCAGGCTGGTGCCAGGAGGGCCGAGGCCGGCCGACGTTCGTCCCGCTCGGCGGGGACGCTTGGGGCGCGGCCGGTCGGCTGCTCCGCCGGCCCAAAGGTCGGAGGGAGGAGTCACCTCCCTCACGCTAGGGCACGGCCGTCGCCCGCACGCAGCTTTGGACCGCCCGCGCGGCATGTATCGGGAGCGAGTGCAGCGGGGTAAGGTCACGGCCATGGCCGCCGCGCTCGGATGGGGCTTCCTGTGCGCCTCCTCGCTGCTCGTGGGCGTCGTGGTGGCCCTGCTGCGGCCCTGGCCCGCACGGGCGGTGGGTCTGGTGCTGGCCTTCGGGGCGGGCGCGCTGATCAGCGCGGTGAGCTTCGAGCTGGCCGCGGAGGGGGCCAAGGAGGGCAGCACCACTTCGGTGGCGGTCGGGCTCGGCGCCGGCGCGCTCGTCTACTACGCCCTGGACGGGGTGATATCCGAGCGGGGATCGAAGGGCCGCGGCAACCGCGGCCGAAGCCAGACCGGCAACCCCGGCTCGGCGCTCGCCCTGGGGGCGCTGCTGGACGGCATCCCCGAGCAGCTCGTGCTGGGCATCGGCCTGGCCGCCGGCGGTGGAGTGGGCGTCAGCCTGCTCGTGGCCATCTACGTGTCCAACCTGCCCGAGGCGATCGGCTCGGCCGACGCGATGCGCCAGGCCGGGCGCAGCCGCGGCGAGATCGCCGGGCTGTGGGCGGCGGTCGCGACCGTGTGCACGCTGGCCACCGTCGCCGGCTACGCGCTGGCCGACGCCGCCTCGGGAGAGCTCAAGGCAGGCATCGACGGCTTCGCTGCGGGTGCGCTGCTGGTGATGCTGGTGGACTCGATGGTGCCCGAGGCGGCGAGCAAGGCCGGGCGGGCGGGCGGCCTGGTCACCGCGCTGGGCTTCGCGGTCGCGGCCGGTCTATCCGCGGCGTCCTGAGGTTGCGGTGCGTCGCCGTTTTACGAAGCCGCCATGGATGGCGGCTTCGTCGAGGGCATCTCTAGGTAGCCACCATCCCGCCGTCGACGGGCAGCACCGCTCCGGTGACGTACGTCGAGGCATCGCTGGCCAGGAACAACAGCGCGGCCGCCAGCTCCTCGGGATCGCCCTTACGTCCCGCCAGCACGCGCGGCATCATCGCCTCGAGGTAGCCCTGGGGATACTGCTCGGTCATCTCCGACGGGAAGAACCCCGGCGCCAGCGCGTTCACGCGGATGCCCTTGCGGGCGGTCCACTGCTGGGCCAAGTCGCGCGTGAGCCCTTCCACCGCCGCCTTGCTGGAGGCATACGCCGCCTGGGGAAGCCCGGCCGTGGTCGAGCCGAGAACCGAGCCGATGTTCACGATCACGCTGCCGGGCTGCATCACCCGACCGCAGGCCTGAGCCATCCAGTAGGAGCCCATCAGGTTGATCTCGATCACCTTGCGGAACTCCTCGGGGTCCTCCCGGGTGGCTGGAGCGGCGGTGCCGATGCCCGCGTTGTTCACGAGCACGTCGACGCCGCCGAGCCCGTCCACGGTCTCCTGGACCGCCCGGGTGCAGGCGCTGGGATCGGAGACGTCGCAGGAGACGGCGATCGCCCTGCGACCCAGCTCCTCGATCTGCCTGCGGGTCTCCTCCAGGCGGTCGGCTCGACGAGCCGCCACTGCCACGTCGGCGCCCGCCTCGGCCAGGCCGCGGGCAAACGCCACTCCCAGGCCCGACGAGGCGCCCGTGACCAGCGCCACCTTGCCGTCCATCGCGAAACGATCGAGCAGACTCATCCCTGGGAGCTCTCCTTCTTCGACGTGGGTTGCTTCCTCCTCTCTGCCCTGACCTGCTTGGCGTAAGCATCGGTCTGGCTTGTGACCAGCCGAACCAGCTGCCCGATTGCCAGGTTCACGTCGGCGAGGTGGAAGCCCCAGCGGGGCCCGAGGGTGGCCTGCACCCGCGGGCGCGGATCGCTCGCGTTCTTGGTCTGGGTGACCTGAAGCCAGGTGGCGCCCTGTCCGCCCTTGCAGCGCGAGGTGTAGAGCCTCGGGTAGGCCACCCAGGGAGTGGGCACGTTCTGGGCTCCCAACATCCCCGACAGCGGTCCGGGCAGGGCGCGGCTGGGGAAGTAGGGCGTGAGCGTGCCCACGCCGCCCACCAGCGCCGCCGGATTTGTGCACAGCACCCGCTTGCTGGGGTCCAGCCGCCGCGGGAACGCGCCGGAGTAGAGCCGGGTCACGTACGCGTCGGTAGGCGGCTGGGAGTCATAGGTGGAGTAGGCGATCACGCACCTGATCTGCTCGTTCGAGCGACAGGGCTGGATGTTGCGAAAGTCGCCGCCGACCCTACGACCCCGCGGCACGACCACGTTGCCGCCGGGCAGCATGGCCGACAGCAGCAGCTTGCGGCTCGAGGCCTTCGAGTCCACCTCCTCCTTGAGCAGCCGGGTGAGCAGGGCGGCGCCCTGGTCGTGGCCGATCAGCACCACTCCACGGCCCTTGTTGTCGTTGGCCAGGTACTCGCGCCAGGCGGTCTTGACGCCCGCGTAGGCCCGGTTGCGCGCCCCCTTGGTGTTCAGGGCCGGATTGGTCAGGGCCGCCTGGGTGACCTGGCGGTACAGCGGCGCGTACACGCGGCAGCGCGAGGAGAAGCGCGAGGCCTGGATCTGTGCGGCGGCCCGGATCTCGGGGTCCAGGCGCAGGTTGGCGTTGGGGCCGGGCTGGGAACTGACCGTCGGGTACAAGTAGAAGCAGTCCACCCGGGGCTTTCGCGCCAGGCCGGAGCGCAGCGTGCTGGTGACGCCGCTGGGCTGGACCACGGTGGTGGTCTGGCTTGCGTGGCAGGGGTTGCTCTTGGGACCGCGCGGGCCGCACAGCCACTTGGACTTGAGCTTGGGCTTGTTCTCGGCCTTGGGCGGTCGAGTCTGGGCCTGGGCCGGCTCCACGACAGGGGCGGCCACGGGGACGGCGAGCGCGGCGAGGGCCAGCGCAAGGGCGATCGGGGCAGGTCGAGTCACGGGCGTGCAGGCTAGAACAGCGAGATGCCCGCCGAGGTGCGCACTTCGGCGAAATTTCGCAGAAGCCGGCCAGCTCGCGGGCGACCGCACCCGGGGGCGGGCGACCAACTGGCCGACGTTCCCCTGTCGGATTCGCAGGTCACCGGGCCAGCACGGCACCGGGGTTCAGGATGTTCTGCGGGTCGAGCACTCGCTTGATGGCCCGCATCGCCTCCAGCTCTCCCTTGCCTCGCACCAGCCCCAGGTGGGCGGCCTTGGCCACCCCCACCCCGTGCTCGGCGCTGATCGTGCCGCCGCACTCCGCGGCCAGCTCCAGCACCGCGACGTCCACGGTTTGGTCCTCGGGCCCGAGCCCGAGCACGTTGACGTGCACGTTGCCGTCGCCCAGGTGCCCGAAGAGGATCGTGCGCGCCCCGGGCGCGTGCCCGGCCACCAGGCGGGGCACGCGGCGCGCGAACTCGGCCAGCCGGTGCAGCGGCACCCCCACGTCCATCTTGTGCGGGACGCCCTGGCCGGCGATGGCGTCGCTGTGGCTCTCGCGGAGCTGCCAGAGTCGCTCGCGCGAGGCGGAGTCGTCGGCCACCACCGCATCCTCGATCCCGGCCGCCTCCAGCGCCGCCGCCAGCTCGTCGGTGGGATCGGTGCGCGCCCCGCACTCCAGGATCACGTAGGCGGGCGATCGGGCGGGCAGTGGTGGCTCGCGATCCAGGTACTCCAACACCAGGGACAACCCCTCGTCGGTGAAGAAGTCCGCGGCCTCCAGCGACGGGAGCTCGCGGCGCAGCATGCCCATGGTCTGCTCCGCCGAGTCGAGCGACTCCA
>JBPCNQ010000191.1:0-3576 GCA_051001095.1 Thermoleophilaceae bacterium | reverse complement strand
AACCGCGCGGTCGCGGCGCCGATGCCCCGGCCGGCCCCGGTCACCACGCACGCCTTGCCGTTCAGCCCGAAGTCCATGGCCACGACTAAAGCAACTCACCCGCGATGACGACAAAACCTGCAGGAGGAAGGTCCCAATGGTTGTTCGTGTAAACGCTTCGCCCATAGCAAAGGTTGCCTGCACAGCCGCCGGCTGCGTCGTGCTGGCCGCGGTCGCGGGAGCGACCTCCGGCGCGGCCGATCCCGCTCCACCCCAGGGGCTCACGGCTACCGTCTCCGGTGCCGCCTTCGCGGCCAGTCCAACCGGTGACGGCATGCCCGTCATGTCGCTCCACGACCTCGCACCGGGCCGCGGCACGTCGGGGATGGTCACCGTGCACAACCCCACGCATCGGTCGCGCTTCTTCTGGCTCTCCCAGGCGGGTGTGAGCGACCGCATCGGAGCGGTCGGCGGGCGGCTGTCGGCATCGCTGCAACTGGCCGTGCTCGACATGACCAAGCTCAGCTCGCCGACGTCGATCTACCGCGGGAGTGCTGTCGCCATGGGCGCCCGCCCGCTCGGCTTCCTGCCGGCCGGAGCCAGCAGGACCTACAGCTTCACCGTGGCCGTGCCCGAGAGCAAGGGGCTTCCGGGCTCGCCCGGCTCGAACCCTTACGCAGGCTCCACGGCGGCGCTCACCTACGCGTGGCGTGCCATCGAGGGCTCCCCCACGCCCCGGCCGGCGCTTCCCCGCATCGCGCGCGCGAAGGCGGTCAACAAGCCCCGCCGCGACTCGCGCGCGCCCAGCATCAGCGTCACCGTCCCGCGCAGCCAGCGACTACTCGAGGCGCACGCGCTCGACTTCTCGATCAGTTGCGGCAAAGGGTGCCGCAAGAAAGTCCAAGGCACTGTGAGGACCGGGGCTGGCCGCTGGACCCTGCCGGCCACGGCTAGCCCCGCCGGCCACGGCCGCCAGTCGCTGCGCTTGGATCCCCCCGCCTATGCCGCAGTTCGCAGCTCGCTGCTCGGTGGCCACGATGTGTTCATCGAGCTCTCGGTCCGGGCGTGGGACCGGGCGGGCAACCGCGCGCACAAGCGCCACTCGATCCGACTGGAGTCCGCCCGCTAGGAGCGCCGCCGGCGCGCGATACGCATCCGCGGCCCGGCGGGCGTGAGGATCGCCAGGATGATCAGTCCCGCGCCCACCATTCCGAGGGCCATCGCGCACATCAGACCCAGGTCGAAACCCGTATGCGGCAGTCGCGCGACGGTCGCGGGAACGGCAGGTGCCGTGACCGACGGCGCCGTCGGGCGCGGGGCGGGCACCTCCACCACGTCCGGGTTCTTGACGTCACCGTCCTTGGCCGCCATCGTCCGTTGCGTGCGCAGCGGAGGCGGATCGCGCACGATCGCGGCGGGCTGGGTCGGCGTGGCCAGCCGCGCCGTCGGCGGCCGCGCGGTTTCGGGGGCTGCCCGCCGCACCGCTGCCTCGGGGGTCGCGGCCAGCGGCACCGCCTGCGCCACCGGGGCGACTGAAGCGGGAGCGCCCAGTGCGGGAGCCGACGGTGCAGGAGCGATCGGTGGGGGAGCCGACGGCGCACCGGTCAGCGGGGCCGCGGGGGCAGGTACCGTCGGGAGGGCCGCAGGAGCCGAGGGTGCGATCGCGCCCCCTGTCGTTGCATCGGCGGCGTAGGCGGCGGGCGACATCGCAAGCGCGCACAGAAGGGGGATCGAAGCCGCGCGTGAGCCCATCGCCCCCGCTATTCGCGCCTGGAGCGCTCAAGCCTGCCTCGCCTAGGCGGAAACCGGGTGTAAAAGCGGGCGGCCGGCCAATCCCGCAAGCAGATTGTCCACCGCGAGATCGGCCATGGCCTCGCGGGTCGCGTGGGTCGCCGACCCCACGTGGGGCAGCACGACGAGGTTGGGCGCCTGCAGCAACGGATGGTCGCCCGGCAGCGGCTCGGGGTCGGTCACGTCGAGTGCAGCGCCCGCGATCCGGCGGTCGCCGAGCGCCCGCTCCAGCGCGGCGGTCTCCACCAGAGGCCCGCGCCCGGTGTTCACCAGGTAGGCCCGCGGCCCCATCGCCTCGAGCTCGTGGTGGCCGATCAGGCCGCGGGTGGCGTGCGTGAGCGGGCAGTGCAGCGTGACCACGTCGGCGCGCTCCAGTAGCGGGATCAGGACGTCGTCGCGACCCGCGGTGAGCACCTCCGCGCCGAATCCCTCGAGCCGCCGCACGACGGCACGGCCGATCCGGCCCGCCCCCACCACCAGCACCGTAGAGCGGGACAGGTCGCGGCCCAGCAGCGCGTCGGGCTCCCAGGTGGTCCATCCACCCTCGCGCACGGTGGCCTCGCCCTCGGGCAGTCGCCGCATGATCGCCAGCATCAGCGCGATCGTGAGGTCCGCCGTCGAGTCGGTCAGCACGTCGGGCGTGTTTCCCACCGCGATGCCACGCTCGGCCGCGGCATCGAGATCCACGTTGTCGGTGCCCACGGCGTAGTTGGCGATCACCCGCAGCACGGGGGCGGCTTCCATCAGCTCGCGGTCCACGCGATCGACGAGCATGCTGAGCAGCCCCTCGGCGCCGGCCACCGCCTCGAGCAGATCGGCGCGCGGCAACTGGGCGGCGCCCGTCCACACCTCCACGTCGTGGTCGGCGCGCAGGCGGTCGAGCGCATCGCCGGGCAGCTCGTTGGTCACATAGACCCGCGCCATCAGCGGTCCTCCAGCACGGCCCGGGCCGCCAGCAGCCCAGGCGCTCCCGTCACGGCCCCGCCCGGGTGCGCGCCCGAGCCGGCCAGGTAGAGGCGTTCGATGCCCCCGAAGCGGCGGCGGTCGGGGCGCTGCTCTAGCACCTGTCCCGGCAGCATCTCGCCGTGGAAGATATGGCCGCCGGTGATGCCGAAGCGCTCCTCGAGCTCGCGCGGGCCCAGCGCGAGGCGGTCGACGATCCGGTCCGGGAGCCCGGGGCAGACCTCCGCGAAGCGCGCTATCGCCGCGTCGGCGGCCGCCTCGGGATCGACCTCGGGCGTAAAGCACTGGCAGAACAGCGACAACACGTGCGTGCCGGCCGGCGCGAGCGAGTCGTCGGTGGCGGTCTGGCACGCCGCCTCGATCCAGGGTCGCGGAGTCGGCCGGCCGGCGCGAGCGGCATCGGCGGCCGCGGTCAGGTCGCCCAGCGTGTAGCCGATGTCGATCGCCCCCTGCCACGGCTCGGGCCCTGGCCAGCAGGCGAAGTCGGGCAGCCCGTCCAGACGCACCATGACCTTGACCACGGGGCCCGCCTGGCGCCAGCCGGCGGGTGCGTCTACCCCGGCCAGGGCGGCCGTTCGCAGCGGGTCGGTGTTTGAGAGCACGCATGCGGCGCGCACCTCCTCCCCACCCTCCAGCCCGACGCCCACGGCGGTGCCGTCTTCGACCAGCACCGCTTCCACCGGCGCCTCCAGCCTCACCTTGGCCCCGGCGGCCTCGGCGGCAGCGCGCAGTGCCCCCGATACCGCGCCCATCCCGCCCCGGGCATAGCCCCACGCGCCCTGGACGCCGGCCGCCTGGCCGAGTTCGTGGTAGAAGCCGACGAATGCCGTGCCCGGGTCGTCG
>JBPCNQ010000190.1:0-9164 GCA_051001095.1 Thermoleophilaceae bacterium | reverse complement strand
TCGCCAGGACGTCCGACTCGCGTAGCACGAGCAGGTCATCGCCCTCGACGTTGATCTCGGTGCCGCCGTACTTGGAGTAGAGGACCTCGTCGCCCTCGGACACGTCCAGCGGGATGCGCTTCTCGCCATCGTCGTCGAACCGACCTTCGCCGACGGCCAGGATCTTGCCGCGCTGCGGCTTCTCCTTGGCGGTGTCGGGGAGCACGATGCCGCTCGCGGTCGTCTCCTCCTCTTCAATGGCCTTGACGATCAAGCGATCGCCGAGAGGCTTGAGCTTCATGTGGGAAAACCTCCGTCTGTTGCTGCGTTTTGGCGGGGCCCTTGGCACTCTAGCACTGCGAGTGCCAAGACCCTGCGGAGGTCCCAGCGGGAGGAGCGCAGCCCGACCGCCAGTCCCTCTCCGTAGGGAGGACAGGCGGGCGAGCACCGCACCGAGGTCCTCAGTTCTGCGCGGGACCGGGCTGCATGCGCTCGCTGAGCGCCTGCGGCCGGTCGGAGATCTGCGAGAAGCGGACCACGGTGACCGCGTCGTCCTCGTCGACCTTGCGCCCGTAGATCTGCTCCAGGAAGTGAACGGTCTCGTCCAGGCGGCGGAACTCGGGGTTGTCGTGCTCGATGTCGCGCGGCGACAGCTCGGTGATCTTCTTGACCTCCACCGCGTCGATGACCGCCTCGAAGATCCGCTCGCGCGGAGAATGCTGGAAGCCCACGGTCACGAGCACGACCTCACCCTTGCGGTACTTGTTGCCCTTGTCACCCAGGCGGATGGTTGCCGTCTTGCGGCCGCGCTTGAGCTGGTCGACGAAGACCGGGGAGTAGAAGTTGAGGACGAACACTGCGCGGGAGGTTACTTAGAAGGGGGTCCCGCGGCGGCCTCGCCCGCCGTCCACTCGAGCGCCTTGGACGCCATCTCGCCCTCCCCCTTGTAGGAAAGAAGCGCCGGGCCCTGCTCGAGCGAAACCCATCCCGCCGAGACCACCTCGTCGTCGTGGTCGTCCGTGCTCCCCGCGCGGTACTCGAACAGGAAGAAGGTCACCGACTTGAGCACGCGCTCGCCGTGCAGCGTGTACCAGTACTCGACCTCGCCGAGCTTGCCTACGGGATCGGCTATCACCCCGGCCTCCTCCCGCACCTCGCGGCTGGCCGCCTGCTCGAGGGTCTCGTCGCCGTCGGGGTGGCCCTTGGGAAGGGCCGTCACGCCCCGGCGCGGGTTCACGACGGCCATCTCACGGCGGCCCTCGTGGGTGCGCAGGACCACGCCTCCCGCCGAGAGCTCGCGCTTCAAGGCCCTCCTTCGACGAGCGGCACGAAGCGGACCGATGCGATCTTCTCGGTGCGCCCGTCTCGCATCACCGCCAGGTGCTCCTCGCCGTCGCGGTCGACGGGGCACACGAGCGCCCCTCCGGACGCGAGCGGCCGGCGCAAGGCGGCCGGTGGCTCGCCGCCCGAAGCCGAGGCCGTGACGCAGATGGCGTCAAACGGCGCGCGGCCGGCCACGCCCGCGGACCCGTCGCCTACCCGCAGCTCCACGTTGCGCACCCCCGCCGCATCCAGGGCCGCCGCCGCAGACCGGAGCAACGCGGGCCTGCGCTCCACGCTGACCACGTGCTCGGCGCAGCGCGCGAGCACCGCGGCCGCGTAGCCCGAGCCCGTTCCCCCCTCGAGCACACGCTCGGGCCCCGTGAGACCCATGAGCTCGAGCATCCGGGCCACGATCCAGGGCTGCGAGATGGTCTGGTCCTCCGCGATGGGCAGGGCGCCGTCGCGGTAGGCCCGGTCACGCAGCGATTCGGGCAGGAACAGCTCCCTCTTCACAGCCCCCATGGCCGCGAGGACGCGGTCGTCGCGGATGCCCCGTCGGCGCAGCTGGCGGTCGACCATCCGGGAGCGCCGCAGCGCCAGGGCGCGGTCAGTGGATGTAGTTCCGGAGGCGCTCGGGCTCATGCACGGTTACCTTCCCGCGTCCGAGGCCTACCACACCCTCGCGCTCGAGGCTGGCCAAAAAGCGGCTGGCGCTCTCGCGCGAGGTGCCGGCCAGCTGGGCGATCTCGGCCTGGGTGGCGCGCACCAGCACCTCCCGGTCTGCGGCGCCCTCGGCCTGGCGCGCCACCACCTGGCCCAGCAGCGCGCCGGCCACCCGGCCCGAGACCGTCTGGAAGGACTGCTGGAGCAGCCGCTCGTTGGCCCTGCGCAGGCGGTCGGCGAGGCCCTGGAGCATCTTGAAGGTGATCTCCGGGTTGGATCGCATCACCCGCTGCACGTCGCCGCTCAGCAGCGCCACGACGGCTGTTGGCTCGAGTGTCTCGGCGGTGGCCGATCTGACCTCTTCTCCGAACATGGCCAGCTCCCCGAAGAACGCGCCGGTGCGGAACTCGGCCAGCGTGATTGACCGCCCGGAGCCGCTGCCGTGGTCGCGGCGGATGATCACCGCGCCGCTGCGCACGACGTAGCAGGTGTCGCCGCGGTCGCCCTCGCGAAAGAGGACCTCTCCGCGGTCGAAGGTGCGCGGCACGGCCACGCTGGCAATCTCGGCGAGCTCGCGCTCCTCGAGGTCGGCGAAGATGTCCACGCTGGCGAGGAGAGCTGCCGTGTCCTCCCCCGGCTGCATCGCCAGAGCATAGGATGCGATACCGATGCCTCGAGGAGACGGGCATCCATGCCCGTCGCGCTATGCCCTCGACGAGACGGGCATCCATGCCCGTCTCGTAACCGGCGCTTGCCGTGGATTCACAGGCTGGCCGTCATCGCCCAGCGCGATGCGTCCGTGGGCCTGTCAGGATGCACGTCGATGCGGCGACTGCTCCTCTTCACGGTCCTCGGGGCTACCCTGATCCCTGCCGGTATCGCCCAGGGGGCTTCGGCCAAGTACCTGTGGGCGACGGTGAACTCGTGCGACAACGGCGCGAGCTCCTTCGGGATCCGGGCCAGCATGCCCGGGAACGGAACCAATCAGCGCATGTACATGCGCTTCTCGGCCCAGTTCCGCAACGCCGCCGGGCGGTTCGTGGAGACCGGATCGAGCTCGCGCTTCATCCGGGTGGGCACAGCGCGACGGCGGTCGGTCCAGTCGGGCTTCGACTTCGACTTCGACCCTCCGCCGGTCGACCAGAACTACGTCTTCCGGGGCACCGTGAACTTCCGATGGACGGCCAGGAAGGGCAAGCGCCGGCGCGTGGTACGCAGCGCCACGAGAACCACCAGGCCCGACATCGAGGGCGTACAGGGCGGCTCGCCACGGGGCCGCTCCGACGCCGCGTGCCTCATCCAGCGCTGAACAGCCGCGGGTCATTGGTGATTACCGCGTCTACGCCCAGGCGCTCCAGGCGCCGGATCTCGGCGGGGTCGTCCACGGTCCACACGTAGAGCACTCCGCCGGCGGAGTGCACCGCCTTGACCAGCCGCCGGCTGACCAGCAGCCGGTGGGACATCAGCGCCTCGCATTCGCCGGCGCCGATGGCCCGCGCGGCGCGTGAGGGCAGCGCCCCGCGTATCCAGGCGATCGCCCCGTAGGCAAAAGCCATCCACAGGCGGCTCTGGGTGTAGTCGCGTCGCGCCCGGGGCACCGACCAGCCGCGGCGGATGTGGGGAGCCAGGTCCCCCACGATCCGCAGGCTCTCGGGGTAGGTGGAGCTGATCACCGACCGCTCGCCAAGGTCGCGCTCGAGCAGCCCCTCGACCACCTCGCGCTCGTAGCCGGGCAGCTTGAGGTCCACGTCCAGCTCCACGTCGGCGTAGGCCTCCCCGGCCAGGTGGTCGAGGCCCTCGACCAGCGTCAGCGGCTCGCGCGCGGCGGCGTCCTCGTAGTCGTGGGCCAGCACCAGCCGGCCGCCCGACAGGGGCAGCACGTCGAACTCGATCATGTCCACCCGGCAGTCGAGGGCGGCCTGGAAGCTGGCGGCTGTGTTGCCCGGCGCGACGTGGTCGGCGCCCTTGTGGCCCACGCGGATGAGGGTCTTGGCCATGTGGCAAGCCTAGGGGCGCTAGCCTGCGCCGCGTGACCGACCCGGTGGTCAGCGTGCGCGGTCTGCGCAAGGCGTACGGGTCGGTGGAGGCCGTCCGGGGGATCGACCTGGAGGTGGGTCGCGGCGAGGTGTTCGCCTTCCTGGGCCCAAACGGGGCGGGGAAGACCACAACCACCGAGATCCTGGAGGGCTACCGCCAGCGCAGCGCCGGAGAGGTGTCGGTGCTGGGCGTCGACCCGGCGCGGCCCAACCGTGAGTGGCGCTCGCGGATCGGCATCGTGCTCCAGGCCTCCCAGCCCGACCGCTATCTGACGGTGCGCGAGACGGTGGCCGAGTATGCGGGGTTCTATCCCTCGCCGCGCCCGGTGGAGGAGACCATCGAGCAGGTCGGGCTGTCCGGGTCCGCCGGCAAGCGGGCGGGCAAGCTCTCGGGCGGCCAGCAGCGGCGCCTGGACGTGGCCCTGGCCCTGGTGGGCGATCCCGAGCTGATCTTCCTCGACGAGCCCACCACCGGCTTCGACCCCTCGGCTCGGCGCAACTCGTGGCAGATGATCGGGGCGCTGCGCGACCTGGGCAAGACCGTCTTTCTCACCACCCACTTCATGGACGAGGCCCAGGCGCTGGCCGACCGCGTGGCCATCATCCGCGACGGGGCGATCGTGGCCGAGGGCGACCCGGCCGAGCTGGGCGGCCGCGACGCGCGCAGCTTCATCCGCTTCAGCCTCCCTCCGGGCGTGGGCGTGGGTGACCTCCCGGTGGCCGCGCGCGAGGACGGCCTGCGCGTGGTGATAGCGGTCGAGCGCCCGGTGAAGCCGCTGGCCGCGCTCACCACCTGGGCGCTGGAGCGCGGCCACGAGCTGGCCGACCTCGAGGTGGAGCGCCCCACCCTGGAGGACGTGTACCTGGAGCTCACCGAGGAGGCCCAGCCGTGAGCACGGTGCGCCTGGCCGGACAGCAGATCCGCTACGCCACGATCTCCTATCTGCGCAATCCGCCGGCGGTGTTCTTCGGCCTGCTGCTGCCGGTGCTGTTCCTGCTCATCTTCGCCGCCGTGTTCGGCTCGGGCACCGTGGAGGGCTACGGCGGCATCAAGCAGTCGGCCTACTACGTTCCCGGGTTGATCGCGCTGGGCATCGTGTCCACCACCTTCGTGAACCTGGCCCTGGGCATGGTGGTGCTGCGCGAGAACCGCGTGCTCAAGCGCCTGCGCGGCACGCCGCTGCCCGCGCCGGCGTTCATCGCCGGGCGCGTGGCCACCGCGGTGGGAATGGCCGTGGCGCTCACCGTGGTGCTGCTGCTGGTGGGCCGCCTGCTCTACGGGGTCGACATCCCGGGGGCCACGCTGCCCGCTCTGGTCCTGGCCCTGGTGGTGGGCGCCACCGCCTTCTGCTGCCTGGGCGTGGCCTTCTCCACTCTGGTGCCCAACGAGGACGCCGGGCCGGCGCTGGTGAACGCGGCGGTGCTGCCCCTCTACTTCATCTCCGGCGTGTTCTTTCCCACCGACAAGGCGCCGGCGTGGCTCAACGACATCGCCAGCGTCTTCCCGGTCAAGCACCTGGCCGACGCCCTGCTCAAGGCCTTCGACCCCCGCACGACCGGCGCGGGCATCGCCTGGGGCGATCTGGGGATCGTGGCCGGCTGGGGCGCGCTCGGCCTGGTGGCCGCCGTACTCACCTTTCGCTGGACACCCAAGGGCGAGTAGGGCTCAGGAGAGCGCCGTCTCGCGGCGTCGCCGGCGCACGGTCCGGGCCGCCGCCCACGCCACGGTGGCCAGCAGGCCCAGCGGCACCAGCACGCCCAGCGCGCGTACCACGAGCTCCACCGACGCGCCGAGCGAGCCCAGGGCGTCGTGCCAGGCTGCACCGATCCCGCCATCTGAGCTGCCCGGCGCGCCCGCCGAGCCCCGCCGCGCCTCCAGCGTGACGGTGACCCGCGCGTAGTCGGTACTGGCCCGCAGCGCCTTCAGCTGCCCGCCCAGTCCCGAGATCCGGCGAGAGCTGATGTCCAGCCGGCGGCGAAGGGCGTCGGCCTCTGAGGCCGAGCCGGCGCGCTCCAAGCGGCGCAGCAGGCCCCGGCGCTCGGCGCGCGCGCTCTGGAGCTGATCGCCCACGGACACATAGCGAACCGTCACGTCCTCTCCCGCCTGGCTGCGCGAGCGAACCGTGCCCAGGCGGGCGAGGTCGCGCAGGGCGGGCCGCAGATCGCCGGCGGGGACGCGCAGCTCGAAGGTGCCGCCAGGAGAGGAGTCCCCGCCGGTAGACAGCGACGAGCTGAGTACGAACCCGTCGTAGCGGTCGGCGAGGCCGGTGACGTCGTCGCCCAGCCCTTCGAGGCGGTTGGCCGGAGCGGCCAGTGTGAGCCGGGCCGAGCGCTCGAGCCGGCGTTCGCGCTGGGCCGGATCGAAGTTGGGCTGGCCGGGCGGGGGGGCTGCGGTTCGCTCGGAAGGAGCGGGGAGGTCCTGGGGGGCGGCGCGGCCGGTGCTCTGGGCCCCCGACGAGCGCTGAGAGCCGGGGCTCTTCACCGTGCTCTCTTCACCGCCGTCTCGCAGCGAGACGGCCACGACCACCGCGACCACCATGGCGGTGGCCACTCCCAGCGCGGGCGCCAGCCGCTTGGGCAGTCGCTTCGGCAACCACGCCGAAGGGCGCGGCGCGCGAGGCTTCTGGCGTTCCCGCGGGAACGCCCGGGACACCCTTCTGTCCAGCTCGCGCTCGAACTCGGGGCTGGGCTGGGGAGGATCGGCGGCCAGGGCCAGGGCCAGTGCGCGCAGCTCGCGCTCGTCGGCGCCGCCGGCGTCGGCGGACCGGGACGCCAGCGCCTCATCCACCACGGCAAGCTCGCGCTCGATCAGCGCGCTGTCCTCAGGCTTGGTCACGGCAGGCCTCCCGCAGCTTGGTGATGGTCCGGTGAAGCTTGGTCGAGGTGTTCGACTCCGAGAGCCCGAGCACGCGCGCGATCTCGGTGTTGCCCAAACCGCCCATGAACTTGAGCGCCACCAGCTCGCGCTCGCGCGGCTCGAGCTGGTCGAGGGCCGCGCGTACCACCTGGCGGCGCAGCGCCGTCTCGGCCTGTTCGTGGGCGGCCTCCGCGGCGCCTACGTCCTCGGGCTCGGAGTGCAGGCCGGCGTGGCGCTTTTGGCGGCGCAGCTCGTCCAGCGCCGCGTTGCGGGCGATGCGAAAGATCCACGCCTCGGCGCTGCCCTTGCCGCGCCGGTAGCTGCGGCGCTTGCGATAGGCGCGTTCGAAGGTCTGGGCGGTCACGTCCTCGGCGGCGGCTCGGTCATGAAGGAGCGAGCTCACATAGGCATAGACGCGCGGGAAGGTGCGCTCGTAGAGGTCGCCGAAGGACTCGGCCTCCAGCGGCTGGGCCGGCAGTGTCATCGGCTGCGCTATCGCCTCGCCCACACCCCAACTACGTCAGCGACGACGATCCATCACAGGCGGATGGGCGGTCGGCTCAGGCCTGACAGCCGGGGCACCAGAAGGTGGTGCGGTTGTCGTCGCCCTGGCCGCGGGCGCGCACGCGGCAGGAGCAGCGCCGGCAGGGAAGTCCGGCGCGCTCGTAGACCCAGGTCGCTCCCGGCCGATCGCCGGGGAAGGTGGTGATGTGTCCCCCGCGCTCGGCGGACTCGGCCATCAGCGGCCGGATGGCGCGCACCAGGTCGAGCAGTTGAGCGTCAGCCACATCCGCCGTCGGCTTCCACGGATCGAGCCCCGCCAGGAAGCAGGACTCGGCCTTCCAGATGTTGCCGATGCCGGCCAGGTTGCGCTGGTCCAGCAGCGTGTCGCCGATTGCCCGGGACTGGTCGTCCTCGCGTAGGCGGGTCAGGAACTTGGCCTCGTCGAACTCCGGCGCCAGCACGTCGGGACCCAGGCCGGTGATGCGCTGGTCGAAGCGGGTGCGCGAATCGGTGGTCAGCTCAAGTACCGGACCGTCGAACTGGACGACCTCGTGCTCGTCGGTGCGGACTATCAGCCAGGCCCGCCGACGCGCCCGGCGCCAGCGTTCCCCGTGGCGATAGACGCCCCACTTGCCGGTCATGCGCAGGTGCGAGTGGAGGGTCAGATCGCCTTCGAAGCGGAGGAACAGGTGCTTGCCGTGCGCGTCGACCTGACGTACCGCGCGCCCCGCCAGCTTGTCGGGCCAGCGGTCGCCGCGGTGGCGGGGGTGGGGGGTCTCGATGGAGCGGACAGCGTGCCCGACCAGCACGGCGCCAATGCGCTTGGCGGCATGGTGGATCGTGTCGCCCTCGGGCATCGCTAGATCGTAGGGCGGCTAGGCTCGGCTGTCCGCAAGTCGAGGAAAGCGTCATGCATCGCCTCGGCGAGCACAGCGACGGTCGTGCGGCGAGCAAATCCGCGCCTCGCGGAACGCTACATCGGTGAGGGCATGCGGATGGAGGACCACCCGGCCGAGCTGCGTCGAGTGGTTGAGATAGCGCCTGCTACGACGCACTGGCCTCATAGCGCGACTCCCGGAGCTCGGTGGTTGAAACGCCTCACGCGCTCAGCGTCAGCCGCCGCGGCCCCAGCCGAAAGCCCACGTCGATCAGCACCTGCTCGAACGGCGAGTCCACCACGGGCTCACCGTCGAAGCGCTCCAGGCCCAGCTTCTTCAGCCGCCCCCGGCGCACGTGCTCGGCCAGCGCCTCCAGGGCCTCGGTGAGCCACGGCGCGGGGGCGCCGTCCTCCAGCGGGTCGCGCAGCGGGATCAGGCCCTTGCCGCCCTTCTCCACGTAGAGGGAGGGCTCGGCGTCCAGCGTGACCACGTAGGCGCCCGGTACGCGGGAGGGCCGGCGACCCCCGGCACGACCCTCCTCGTCGCGCTTGGGCCAGGCCAGCGAGGCGCCGAAGGGATTTGCCGGATCGGTGGCGGCCAGCACCAGCGGCCCGGCCGGCTCATCGGCGCGCAGCCCGCGCAGCCGCTCGATGGCGGCCGGTAGCGCGAACTGGGCGCCGCCCAGGCCCTCCACGAAGTAGCCGCGACGGGCGGTGCCGAGCGTCTCCAGGTTGGCGAGCTCGCCGTAGAGAGCGGCGAAGCCGCCGGCGACCCCCTCGGCCAGCACCGTCTCGCGCGTGACGATGCCGTAGCGCTCCAGCATGATCTCCGACGTCGCGCGCATCCGCTGGGGGTGCGTCGGTGCGGTGCTCGCGGAGCCACCGGCTCCGCTGGGCTCCTCCCGCGTCGGTGCGCCGGCGAACA
>JBPCNQ010000189.1:0-8766 GCA_051001095.1 Thermoleophilaceae bacterium | reverse complement strand
TCTTCTCGCGCACCTACCCCACCGGGCCGCTGTTCTCCCATGCCGTGGGCTACTCGTTCATCTCGCGGGGGCGCGCCGGTCTGGAGCGCTCGCGCAACGGCGCCCTGACCGGCCAGGAGAGCGAGTTCGGGACGATCTTCTCCGAGCGGCAGAACCGCGACCGCGAGGGCAGGGAGGTGGTCACCACGCTGGACCCCGGCGGACAGCGCGCGGCGGTGCAGGCGCTGGGGGGGCGCAACGGCTCGATCGTGGCGATCGAGCCCCAGACCGGCCGCGTGCGGGTGATGGTGAGCGTTCCGCAGTACAACCCCAACGACGTTCCCGAGCGGTTCTCGGACTTCAACCGCTCGCCGGACGCGCCGCTGGTCAACCGCGCCACCCAGTCGGGCTATCCGCCCGGGTCGACGTTCAAGGTCGTGACGGCCGCCGCCGCGCTGGACAGTGGCAAGTACACCCCCCAGTCGATCGTCAACGGCTCCTCGCCCCGGACGGTCAGTGGCGTCCCGCTCGCCAACGCGGGCGGCGAGAGCTTCGGCCCGATCACGTTGACCGACGCGCTGACCAACTCGGTGAACACCGTCTGGGCCCAGGTCGGCGAGAGCCTCGGACCCGGAACGCTCGAGAAGTACATGGCGCGGTTCGGCTTTAACCACGATCCCCCGCTCGACTACCCCGACGGCCAGATGCAGCCCAGCGGAGTCCGCAACTCGAAGGGCCGGCTGCTCGACGCCGGCGGTGGCTTCGACATCGGCCGCGTGGCCATCGGCCAGGGCGGACAGGAGGGCACGATCCTGGTCACCCCGCTTCAGATGGCGATGGTGGCGGCAGCGGTCGGCAACCGGGGCGAGCTCATGCGCCCCCGCCTGATCGAGCGGATCGTGGCCAGGGACGGTCGCGTGACCGATCAGGTCAGGCCCACCCGCCAGTCCCGAGTGATGTCGGAGAGCTCGGCGCGTCAGCTGGCTCAGATGATGGGAAATGTGGTGGAGGAGGGCACGGGCACCGCGTCGGCCCTGTCGGGTGTGAAGGTGGGTGGCAAGACCGGCACCGCAGAGGTGGACAACGCGACGGCCAACCAGGCGTGGTTCATCGCCTTCGCGCCGCTGGATCGCCCGAAGATGGCGGTGGCCGTGACCATCGAGCGCACCCAGGGCCAGGGCGGCACGGACGCGGCGCCGGTGGCCAAGCGGGTGTTCGAGGCCCTGCTCGGGCCCGGGGGAGTGCGCTGAGTGACCGAGGTGTCCGAGAACACCGTGGTCGACGGGCGGTACAAGATCGCCGGCCGGATCGGCTCGGGCGGCATGGCCGACGTCTACCGGGCGCAGGACACCCACCTGGGGCGCGAGGTGGCGCTCAAGGTGCTCCACCGCCGCTTTGCCCAGGACGCGGAGTTCGTGGAGCGCTTTCGCCGCGAGGCCAGGTCCGCAGCCGGCTTGGTGCACCCCCACGTGGTGGGTGTCTTCGATCGCGGCGACCACGAGGGCACCTACTACATAGCCATGGAGCACCTGACGGGCCGGACGCTGAAGGACATCGTGATCGCGGAGGCGCCGCTCGACCAGCTGCGGGTCATCGACCTGGGCAAGCAGATCCTCCAGGCCGCCCAGTTCGCCCACGAGCACAACGTGATCCACCGGGACTTCAAGCCCCACAACGTGATCGTCGACGATGCGGACCAGGCCAAGGTCACCGACTTCGGGATCGCTCGCGCCGGGGCATCGGAGATGACCGAGACCGGCTCGATCATGGGCACCGCCCAGTACCTGTCGCCCGAGCAGGCCCAGGGACACCCGGTGACCGCCGTATCCGATGTCTACTCGATCGGGATCATGCTCTACGAGATGCTCACCGGCCGGTTGCCCTTCGTGGGCGACAGCGCGGTGTCGATCGCGCTCAAGCACCTGTCGGAGGACCCGCCGCCGATGTCGGAGGGCGAAAGGCGGATCGAGCCCAACCTGGACTCGGTGGTCATGGGGGCCCTGGCCAAGGATCCCGGCGGGCGCTGGCAGAGCGCGGACGACTTCGCCGCCGCCCTGGAGGCCTGCCGTCCCTACGTGGAGGCTCAGCGTCACGGCCAGGAGCAGCCCCAGGGCACTCGGGACAACGCCGCGCTTGCGCTGCCGGTCCCCGTCGAGCGAGATGAGGAGGGACCCCGCGAGGAGGACGAGAAGAAGCGGCGCTGGCTGCCGATCCTCCTCGGGGTGCTGGTGCTCGCGCTGATCGGGGTCATGGCCTACGCGTTCACGCGGCCCGAGGAGACCAGCGTGCCAAAGGTCGTGGGCTTGCAGCTGGGAAGGGCCCGCGCCCGGCTGGACCGGGACGGATTCGAGAAGGTCAAGGTCGAGCGCGAGCGCAGCCGAGCCGCGCTGGATACCGTGCTGCGGCAGGCCCCCGATCCCGGCGAGTCCGCGCCCATGGACCAGTCGGTCACCCTGACCGTCTCGGGCGGGCCGGGCAAGGTGCGGGTGCCCTCGGTGCGCAAGACCTCGCGCCGCCTGGCCATCCGCGAGCTGCAGAAGCAGGGACTGAAGGTCACGGCTGACACCGCGGCGTCGAAGAGCGTGAAGAAGGGATTCGCCATCCGCACCTCGCCGGGGGAGGCAGAGCTGGTGGACCGGGGCACCCGCGTGCGACTGTTCGTGAGCGCCGGTCCGGCGCGGATCAAGGTGCCCAAGGTGGTCGGCCTCACCCGCGAGGCGGCCGAGACCCGGCTCACCCGGCTGGGTCTCGAGGTGTCCACGAGCGAGAGCGAGTCCGACCGGCCCGAGGGAGAGGTGCTCAGCCAGTCGCCCGGCGCGGGCACCGGGGCCAAGCGCGGCGACAGCGTGAGGATCGTGGTGTCCAAGCGCAGGCAGGCCGAGAAGAAGGCCCAGGTACCTGACGTGGTGGGCTTCTCGGTGGCCGACGCCAAGCAGGCGCTCAGGGGTGAGGGGCTCGGGGTGGCGGTGCGCCGGCGGGCCACCGACAACCGCAGCGAGGACGGTCAGGTCCTGCGTCAGAGCCCGGCGGGGGGCCGGAACGTGGGCAAGGGCTCCTCGGTGACCCTGGTCGTGGGCAAGTACACGGCGCCGGACAAGCCGACCACCACACCGCAGACCACCACGCCCGACGCCACCCCGTGAGGGTCGTCGTACTGGCCGGCGGGCGCTCGAGCGAGCATGGGGTGTCGCTGGCCTCGGCCGCGGCGGTGCGCGAGGGGCTGGCGCAGGCCGGCCACGAGGCGATGGACGTGCGCATCTCCCGCACCGGCTCGTGGACCTGCGAGAACGAGCCCGTGGCGCTCACCCCGGCCGGTGGGCTGCTGGGTTGCGCCGTGGCCTTCCCCGTCCTCCACGGTCCCTACGGCGAGGACGGAACCGTCCAGGGCCTGCTGGAGGCCCTGGACCTGCCCTACGTCGGCGCCGGGGTGATGGGCTCGGCGGTGTGCATGGACAAGGTGCTGTTCAAGGAGCTGATGACCGCCGGCGGGCTGCCCCAGGTCGACTACGTGGGCCTGCGCCAGGCCGATGACCCCGCCGTGCTGGAGCGCTTGGGGCTGCCCGTGTTCGTCAAGCCGGCGCGGCTCGGCTCGTCGGTGGGCATCTCCAAGGTGAGCGAGGCGTCCGCGCTGCCCTCCGCCCTGGCCTCCGCCTTCGCGCACGATCCGCTGGTGGTGGTCGAGGCCATGGCCCACGGCATGGAGGTCGAGTGCTCCGTGCTGGGCAACGAGTCGCCCGAGGCCTCCCAGCCGGGCGAGATCGTGATCGAGGCGGACTGGTACGACTACGAGGCCAAGTACGAGGCGGGCGGCATGGAGCTGGTGGTCCCTGCCCGGATCCCGGGCGAGGCGCGCGACCGCGTGCGCCGGCTCGCCGTGGAGGCCTTCCGGAGAGTCGACTGCTCCGGGATGGCCCGCTGCGACTTCTTCGTGGAGGACCCGGGGGGCGTGGCCCGCGTGCTCATCAACGAGCTGAACACGATTCCCGGCTTCACGCCCACCAGCGTGTACGCCAAGCTGTTCGAGGCCGGCGGACTGCAGTACCCGCAGCTGCTGGACCGGCTGCTGGAGCTGGCGCTCGAGCGCCACGCGCGCGAGTCCGGCTACCGCTACTAGCCGGCAGGTGGCCAGAGGGCGGTCCGTCCCTCATCGGAACAGCGTCAGCTCCTGGACCGCGGCCTTCTTGGCCTCGGGGAGCTTGGTGATCCAGAGCAGGTAGCGCCGGTAGCGCCCGGGCCGGTCGAAGCGAATCGTCTGGCTCTCGGCGACCTCGGCGTCGGGGCTCACGCGCTTCCAGCCGCCGATCTCCTTGGGCACCTCGTTGGAGCCATACACCGCGGCCGTGAAGCCCGGAGTCGAGGTCGTGACCTTCAGGGCCCGTGCGGTGACCGGCTTGCCCGAGTCGACGAAGATGCCCACTCCGGACTTCCCGACTCCCTCCAGGCCGCTCCTGTAGCGCTCGGTGTCCCATTGGGTGGAGGGGTTTCCGTCCAGCACGTTCTGGGGTGACTCGGGCGACTCCTCCTTGTCCGGGCTCTCGGGGTCGTAGTCGTTGGCGGCGTCGGCCCCCAGGATGACCGGCGACAGCCCGGCCGGGCGGGCGGCGGCGGGTGGCCCGGCGCCTTTCTCCGTACGCGACGCGAGGTAGGCCACACCGGCTCCGGCCATCAGGAACAGGGCCAGCACGGTGAGCAGCCAGCGGCGGGGGTTTCGCAGCCGGATGGGGAGGAAGCCCTTCGTGTCACCGGGCAGGGCACGCAGGACGTTGGTGGCCTCGCCGCCCGCCTCGCCGCTGCGGGCCACCTCGATGGCCAGCACCTCCTCCAGGTGCTCGACCATCTCGTCGGCGGTCTCGTAGCGGTTGCGCAGCTCCTTGGCGGTGGCGTGGTCGACCACGGAGGCCAGGGACGCCGAGACCTCGGGACGCAGCCGCTGGACGTCGGGGAGTGGCTCCTTCACGTGCTGCATGGCCACCGCCACCTGGGAGTCGCCCCGAAACGGCACCTCGCCCGTGAGCGTCTCGAACAGGACGACCCCCAGCGAGTAGACGTCGGACTGCTCCCCGACCTCCCGACCCAGGGCCTGCTCGGGCGATACGTAGTCGGTGGTGCCGAGCACGCGCCCCGTGGCGGTGAGGCCGTCGGCCTCCAGCGTGCGCGCGATCCCGAAGTCGGTCACCTTGGCTCGCCCCTCCATGTCGATCAGCACGTTCTGGGGCTTCACGTCGCGGTGCACAAGCCCGGCGGAGTGGGCGCAGGTCAGCGCGCGGCCGATCTCGATCGAGTAGGCCACGGCCTCGGCCACCGGCAGGCGCTTCAGTCGCTTGATCCGTTCCTTCAGCGTCTCGCCCTCCACGTACTCGAGCACGATGTAGGGGGTGCCGCCGTCCTCGCCGAAGTCGATCACGGTCACCACGTGGGGGTGCGACAGCCGGGCCACGGCGCGCGCCTCGCGGCGGAATCGCTCGAGCTGATCGGGGTCCTCGGAGATGTCGCGATGCATCAGCTTGATCGCGACCCACCGCTCCAGGGTGGGGTCAAACGCGCGATAGACCGTCGACATCCCGCCGGAGCCGATCTTCTCCTCCAACCGGAAGCGTTCGTTCAGGAGGGTGCCGATCACGGTGCTCAACGTATTGTGAGCCCTCGCATGGCTGTACGCGTCCGCGTTTTCACCGACCCGCTGTGCGTGTGGTCCTGGGGGTCCGAGCCGGGCATCCGTTCGCTCATGTGTGAGTTCGGCGACGACGTGCTGTTCACCTTTTCGATGGCGGGCCTGGCGCGTGAGCTCTCGCCCGACGGAGCGCTGGTCCACTCGTGGCTCGATGCGGCCGCGGAGTCGGGCATGCCGGCCGATCCGAGGGTGCTGCGCGGTTCCCCGCCGCGGTCGAGCTATCCGATGTCCATGGCGGCCAAGGCGGCCGGCGACCAGGGGCCGGCGGCCGCCTACCGCTACCTGCGCGCGCTGCGGGAAGGGTCGGTGGCGCTTCGACGCAAGCTCGACACCACGGAGGCGCTGGTCGAGGAGGCCCGCGGCGCGGGCCTGGACGCCGAGCGCTTCCGCGTCGACCTGGACTCGCACGGGACGGTGGAGGCGTTCGGGGCGGATATGGAGGCCGCGGCGGTCCTGGCCGCCTCGGGGGACCCGGCGGCTTCGGGTGGCCACTCGGTGGCGGAGGGTGGGCGCGGTCTGCCCCTGCCGACGTTCGTGATCGATGGCGCTGACCACGGCGGCGCCGAGAGACCTGTGGTGCTCAGCGGCCTGCAATCCCCGGCGGCTCTCCGGGAGGCGGTGCTGGGCGCGGGTGCGGCGCCAGCCGTGGGGTCCCGGCCGGAGCCGATCGCGGCCCTGCGGCGCTTCGGCCGGATGGCGCCCGTGGAGGTGGCAGCGGTGTGTGACCTTCCCCTGCCCAAGGCCGAGGCCGACCTGGCGGCGTTGGCCCTGGAGTGGCGGATCCGTCCGGTGGCGGTGGGAGGGGGGAGGCTGTGGGAGCTTGCGTGAGACAGTCCGCAGGGTCGCGAATCGGTCTCCGGCTGAGATCGAACCTCAGGTGCTCGCCGCAGCGTTGAATCCGGTCCCCTCGCGGCCCTCGAGTCCCTCCCCCGGCAGCTCCACGACCCCGGCGCGGTCGGTCACCGAGCCGATCACCGCCGCGCCCGGGTGGTGCTCGTCCAGCAGCGCGACGGCGTCGACCGCCTGCCCTTCCGGGACCACCACGCAGAAGCCGCAGCCCATGTTGAAGACCTCGTGCATCTCGGCCGCGCCCGTGTCCGACCGCGCGGCGATCAGCTCGAAGATGGGCGGCACGGGCAGCGGCGAATCGATCCGGTAGCCCACCTCCGCGTCCAGTCGCAGCAGGTTGAGCAGCCCGTCGCCGGTGATGTGGGCCAGGCCGCGAACCTCGAGCCCTGACTCCATCAGCGCGCGGACCGCCCGCACGTAGATGACCGTCGGCTCGAGCAGCGCCTCGCCGGCGCTCTGACCACCCAGCGCGGCGGGCGCCTCGGTCAGGTCGCCCAGCGCCGAGCGGGCCAGCGTGAAGCCGTTGGAGTGCACGCCGCTCGAGGGGAGCCCTACGATGGCGTCCCCGGGCCGCGCGGCGCCGCCCGTGACCATCCGCGGGATCTCCACCAGCCCGACGCACATGCCCACCAGGTCGATGCCCCCGGGCGAAGGGTGGCCGCGGATCAGCTCGGGCACGATGGCCAGTTCGCCGCCCGGGATCTCGACTCCCGCGTCCTGTGCGCCGGCCTTCAGGCCCCGGCCCACCGCGGCGAGCAGCTCGGGGTCGGCCTCCTCGACGGCCACGTAGTCGAGCACCGCGACCGGGTCGGCCCCCACGCAGATCACGTCGTTCACGTTCATGGCGATGCAGTCGATCCCCACGGTGTCGTAGCGACCAAGTTGCTCGGCGACGATCAGCTTGGTGCCCACGCCGTCGGTGGACAGGGCCAGGCCGGTGTCACCGGCCAGGCGCAGCACGTTGGCGTAGTGGCCCGAGCCCAGCACCGCACGGCTCGGGCGGCCGGTGTCGATCGTGCGCAGCACGTCGACCAGCGCGGCCACCCCGCGGCCGGCCTGCCCCGTGTCCACGCCGGCGCGCGCGTATGCGGAGTCGGCCACGCGCGCCATTCAACATCACCTGGCGGCCCGTGGCCGTCTCCTTCAGGCGGTCTCGGTCACCGGGTCCGGCGGGGTGCGACGCCGGCGCATGAACAGGTAGACGATGCCCACCACGACCAGTGCCACGACCGCGTAGTCCACGTAGTGCAGCGAGTCCTTCCACTTCTCCCAGTTGTCGCCGGCCTGCTTGCCGATGAAGGTGAGCGCGAAGACCCACGGGATGCAGCCGACCAGCGTGAGCGCCGAGAAGCGCCCGAAGGGCATCCGCGCTACGCCGGCGGGGAGCGAGATGAAGGTGCGGACGAGCGGCAGCATCCGGGTCACCAGCACGGTCAGGTCGCCGTGGCGGGCAAACCAGCGGTCGGCGGTGTCCAGGTGGCTCTTCTTGATGTGCAGCTTCCTGCCGTGCTTCTCCAGGATGTCCACGCGCCCGTAGTAGCCGACCGCGTAGGCGATCCACGACCCAACGAGGTTGGCCACCGAGCCCACGGCGACCGCCGCCCACAGCGGGTAGTGGCCGTCGGAGACGTTGAAGCCCGCGAACAGCATCGTGGCCTCGCTGGGCACGGGGATGCAGGCCGACTCCAGCGTCATCAACACGAAGACGCCCCCCAGTCCCAGCGCGTCCACGACATCCACGGCCACCTGCACGATCGGGTCCGTTATGGAGGCGATCAGGGTCGGCACGGCGAAGTAGGGTAGCTGCTCGGCCCGGCCCCTCCCGGGACCGTTCACGCGCCTCTCATCCAGCCGTCCCAGCGCATGCAAGTACCTCTCTTCGCCTCATCCCTGGACTCCTACAAGCCCCGGCTGACCGAGAAGGTCGCCGAGGTGATCGAGAGCGGGCGCTACATCCTCGGCCCCGAGGTCGACGCCTTCGAGTCCGAGCTCGCCGGCTACCTGGGCGTGCGCCACTGCGTCGGCGTGGCCAACGGCACCGACGCGCTGGCCATCGCCCTGCGGGCCCTGGGCGTAGGGCCCGGCGACGAGGTGGTGCTGCCCTCCTACACCTTCTACGCGACCGCCGAGGCGGCGGTGAACGCCGGCGCGGTGCCGGTCTTCTGCGACGTCGATCCCCACACCTTCTGCGTGACGGCCGAGACCGTGAAGGCGGCGATCACCCCGCGCACCAAGGCGATCGTCGCGGTGCACCTGTACGGCAACGT
>JBPCNQ010000188.1:0-4591 GCA_051001095.1 Thermoleophilaceae bacterium | reverse complement strand
AGCAGCACCTCGGTGCGCTGCAGGTCGATGATGTGGATGCCGCTGCGCTCACCGAAGATGAAGCGGCGCATCTTGGGGTTCCAGCGGCGCGTCTGGTGGCCGAAGTGCACGCCGGCCTCCAGCAGCTCTCTCAGTGATACATGAGCCAACTGAATCGGTTCCTTTGGTTGTGGTGCGGATCCCGGCGGCGGTGACGCGGACCCGGACGCTGAAGGTCCGGGCAGGCCCGCGCTCGGCCCGAAGGGGTAGTTGATGGGAGGTCCGGAGAGGATAGAGCCCCAGGGGAACAGAGGCACGAACGAAAACGGGGCGGCTTCCGAAGAAGCCGCCCCGCCTCGATATCAGTCCCCGTCTGGCCCTCCGGGAACCGGCTCCCGCCGGGCCGCATCGAGTGAACGACGCAGATCGGCGGGTGGCTTGGACTCGCACCGGATTTCTTCCCTCGTGATCGGATGGCAAAACATCAGGATGTGCGCATGCAGGAACTGGCGGTGAAGGCCGAGGCGAGCACCCGCGGCGGTGCCCCCGTAGCGCGGGTCACCGCAAACGAAGTTGCCGATCGCCGCCATGTGCGCGCGGATCTGGTGGGTACGGCCCGTCTCCAGCCTGACCTCGAGCAGCGTCGTTCGCCCGAGCGCCTCCAGCGTCTCGAAGTGGGTGACCGCGTGGCGGGCCCGAGCTGTGTTGGTGGAGACGGTGGTCCGCCGGAGGCGGTCGCGTCCCAAGGGGGCGTCGATCGTCCCGGAGCGGGCGTCTGGGCGGCCCTCCACCAGCGCCAGGTAGCGGCGATCGACCTCCCGGTCGGCGATCATCCGCTGCAGCTCGGCGTGCGCGCGAGCCGACCTGGCCACCACCAGCAACCCCGAGGTGTCGCGGTCCAGGCGGTGCACGATCCCCTGGCGGTCGGGATCCGTTCCTCCCCGCGCCCGTCCGGCCAGGGCCTGGGCCAGCGTGCCGTGTCGGTTGCCGGCCCCGGGGTGCACCACGACCCCGGCCGGCTTGTCCACGACCATCAGGTGCTCGTCCTCGAGCACCACCTCGAAGGGCACGTCCTGCGGACGGGTATCGGGCTCGGGCGGTGGCTGCGCCACCTCCACCCGCTCGCCCGCGGAGATGCGGTGCGACTTTCCCCGCAGCGCTCCATCCACCCGCACCCGGCCGTCGGCGATCGCCCGCTGGGCGTCCCCCCTCGTCCCCCCCAGCCCCCGCGCCACCAGGAACGCGTCGAGGCGCAGCCCGGCGTCGCGCTCGTCGGCAAGCGCCGTCACCTCCCGGCGCCCGGCCCCTCCACCACGTAGAGCAGCGCGAGCACCCCGAGCACGATCGAGGAGTCGGCCAGGTTGAACGCCGGCCAGGCGAACGGATCGATGAAGTCGATCACCGCCCCCTCACGCGCGCGGTCGACCAGGTTGCCCAGCGCGCCGCCCAGCAGCATGCCCACCGGCAGCCACAGCCACGCGCGCGAAGCGTTGACCGCGAACCAGGCGACCAGCAGGAGGAGCGCCACCGCTATCAGCGCTCCCACGATCTCCCCCTTGCCCTCCAGGGCCCCGAAGGCGACCCCCCGGTTACGGGTGTTGGTGATGTCGAGGCCGAAGAAGACGTTCACGCTCTCCCCGCGTGCGAGCGACGATACGACCGCCAGCTTGGTCGCCTGGTCGAGGGCAAGCACGACGAGCACGGTCGCCACCGCGCGGGCCCAACCCCCGGCGCGGCTCACGTCAGCCCCGGATGAGGCCGACCAGGATGTTGCCCACGATCTGGAGCACGAAGATCCCCACAATGGGACTCAGGTCCAGGGCGCCCGGGCCAATCTTGAGCGGCGGGAGAAAGCGGCGGAACAGCCGGAGGTAGGGCTCCACCACGTCATTTACGAACCCCACCGCAGCAGACAGGAAGCGGTTGTAGGGCATGCGCGGGACGAAACTCAGCAGCACGTAGATGAACACCAAGATCGTGTAGACCAGGAACAGCTTGTCCACGTAGTCCGCCACGTCGGCCCGGGTGACGGCCGCAGCCAGAAGCGTCATCGCGAGGACTCCACTACGAGGTTCACGGCCGCGTGCAGCGCCTCGGGCAGGCCCTTCTTCTCCAGCACTCCCAGGCCTCGTTCGGTGAGCCCGCCCGGCGTGGCCACGCGGCGGCGAAGCTCGCCGACGTCCAGATCGTTGGCGTCCAGGTAGGCGGCCGAGCCGGCCATGGTCTCCACCACCAGGCGGGTGGCCTGGCGCGGATCGAGCCCGGGGGCCGCTCCGGCCTGGGCCAGCGCCTCCACCACCAGGGCCAGGAAGGCCGGGCCGCAGCTCATCAGGGCCATGGCGGGCTCGAGCAGCGGCTCGTCGAGCTGCACCACCACCCCGCAGCGCCCGAGCAGGCGCAGCAGCTCGTCCTGCGGCCCGTCGGCGGCGTGGCTGCCGGGCGCATAGCCGAACACCCCGCGCCCCACCTCGACTGGGATGTTGGGGATCAGGCGGTAGACCGGCACACCGGGGTAGGCGGTCTCCAGGCGATCCAGCGGCGTGGCGGCGACGATCGAGGCCAGCGCGTCGGCGGCGCCGTCCATCTGGTCGGCGACCTCTTCGAGCTGCGCGGGCTTGTGGGCCAGCACCACGACGTCGCAGCGCTCGGCCAGGTCGGCGTTGGAGGCGGCCACCTCGCCGCCGATGTCGGCGGCCAGAGCCCGCGCGCGCTCGGCGTCGGGGTCGAAGACCAGCGCCGGCTCCGACAGCCCGCGGGCGAGGCCGGTGGCCATGCTGCCCGCTCCGATGAAGCCGATCTGCATCGGCGAGGAGACTACGCAGCCGGTTGGGCGACCGTCGAGACGATGGGAGGAGCCCCCGCAAGCATCGTCGCCCTGGCTGGTCGCTGTCGAGAAAGAGTTGCCGTTTACAGAATCGGCATGGATGCCGATTTCGTCGCTGGCACCCTAGCTCTGGTTGAAGAAGCCCTTCTCGATCAACCGGGCGCGCTCCTCGGCCGAGACCTCGACGTTGCGGGGCGTGAGCAGGAACACCTTGTCGGCGATCCGCTGCATCCCGCCGTCCAGCGCGTAGGTAAGCCCGGAGGAGAAGTCGATGAGGCGCTTGGACAGGTCGGAGTCGATCCCCTGCAGGTTCAGGATCACGGGGATCGTGTCCTTGAACTGGTTGGCGATCTCCTGCGCGTCGTTGAAGGTCTTGGGGACCACCAGATGGACGGTCTCCATGCCCGAGCCGCCGTTGCCGTCCACCGAGCGCAGCACGCGGGTCTCGCGCCCGGCCTCGCGGGGGTTGTCCTCGGCGAAGATGTCATCGAACTCGTCGCGGCGTTTGCGTTGGAGACGACGGACGTTGGGGCGCTCGCGGTAGCGGTCCTCGAGCTCGGCCTCCGGCTCGCGGTCGGGCACCCGCTCACGGTCACGCTCGCGGTCGGGAACGGCCTCATAGCGAGGATCCTCCTCCTCGGCGAGCCCGAAGTAGACGAGCGCTTTGTGCCATGTATCGCTGATCGCCATCGGGATGGGTCTTCGTGCGTCGGGCGCTAAACCCTTCGTGTTGACAGATTATCCATCGCCCAGCCACCGCAAGGCAAATGTCGCGCCCGACTCCATCACCTGAGCCCTTCACCGTCTCGCCCGGCGCGGGACTCGACCTGCAGGGTGAGGAGGAGGGACGGGGACGGGCGCTGGTCCTCGCCCACGGCCTGACGGCCACCCGGCGCTACGTGCTCCAGGGGTCGCGCGCGCTGTCGCGCTCCGGCGGCCTGCGCGTGATCAGCTACGACGCCCGCGGACACGGGGAGTCCTCCCCCGCGCCCGACGGCGTCTACGGCTACCCCGCGCTGGCCAGGGACCTCGGGGCGGTCCTGGACGAGCGGGCGATCGAGAAGGCCGTGATCGCCGGCAGCTCCATGGGGGCGGCCGCGGCGATCGCCTTCTGCCTCGAGCATCCGGATCGCGTGGAGGCGCTGGTCCAGATCACGCCGGCCTACGACGGGCAGCCTCGGAGCACAGCCGGCACGCTGGAGGCGTGGGACGCGCGCGCCGAGGCCCTCGACGCCGGGGACGTCGACTCCTTCGTGACCCTCACCGGCGTCGACTCGCTGCCCCCGCGCTTCCGCGTCGCCGCCCGCCTGGCCGTTCGTCAGCGCATCGAGCGACACCGCGACCTGTCGGCGGTGGCCGAGGCCGTTCGCCAGGTGCCGCGCTCGGCCGCCTTCGACGGACTCGACCGCCTGTCGGAGATCGCGGTGCCGGTGCTGGTCGTAGCCAGCGGCGACGAGGCCGACCCCGAGCACCCCTTCGCCGTGGCCGGGGAGTACGCAAGGCGCCTGCCCGACGCCCGGCTGGTCACCGAGGAGAAGGGCGATCCGCCGCTGGCCTGGCAGGGCACGCGCCTGTCACACGCCATCGCGGCCTTTCTGGACGATCACCGGCCGTAGCCCCGTGGGGCCGGGGCGTGCAGCCCCCGGCTAGGACCGGCCATGGCAACGCGGGGGGTCCGGGGGGCGTGAGCCCCCGGCTAGGACCGGCCATGGCAACGCGGGGGGTACAGGGGGCGTGGGCCCCCCGGGTGCGATCACCTATAGGAGATTGTGCCCCCCCAGACAATCG
>JBPCNQ010000187.1:0-4107 GCA_051001095.1 Thermoleophilaceae bacterium | reverse complement strand
GTCAGGCGAACCGGCGCGGGCGAGCGGGGCTCCAGCGAGCCGCCGGACTCGCCGAAGCTCGGCGTGTCCACCACCTCGGGCGTGGCACCGGGGCCATGGTCTGAACGGACCACGTACGCGTAGCCGCCGGCGGCGATCG
The DNA here is from genome assembly GCA_051001095.1 of Thermoleophilaceae bacterium. Classification (GTDB taxonomy): domain Bacteria; phylum Actinomycetota; class Thermoleophilia; order Solirubrobacterales; family Thermoleophilaceae; genus JAAYBF01. The sequence continues at coordinate 3,968 of JBPCNQ010000187.1, read as the reverse complement.
CGATCGGCAGCACCAGCACCACGAAGGCCAACAGGATGGGGCCGAGCCGCCACCGCCGGCGACCCCCTGACAGCAGGTCGGTCACTCCTCGGGTCGGTGGATGAGGGCGCCGACCACGCCGAAGGAGAACGCCGCCAGTATCACCAGCGAGACGAGCACCAGGATGTCGAAGCCGTTACGGATGATCACGTTGATGGTCAGAAAGGCCAGGAGGCCGATCAGCGCAGGGTACCCGCGAGCGCGGCGGCGCGCCCGGCCATCAGTAGACGGGAGCGCGGTGGGCGCGTTCGTAGTCATCGTGCACCCGGTCGGCGAACAGCTTGATGGCGACCAGGCCGAAGGCAAAGCCGCCGATGTGGGCGAAGTAGGCCACGCCGCCGGCCCCGGCGACGGGTTGGCTCAGGTTGGCCGCGCCGTTGACCGCCTGCAGGACGAACCAGCCCCCGAGCACGAGCAGGGCGGGCAACTCGACGATCGTGAAGAAGACGATGATGAACAGCAGGGTGACTACCCGCGCGCGGGGATAGAGCAGGGCGTAGCCGCCCAGCACGGCGGCCACCGCCCCGCTGGCCCCGATCGTCGGCACCGCCGATCCCGGGTCGACCAGCGCCTGTAGGCCCACCGCGGCCACCCCGCCGAGGAGATAGAACAGGACGAAGCGCAATCGTCCCATCGAGTCCTCGATGTTGTTGCCGAATATCCACAGGAAGAGCATGTTGCCGGCGATGTGCAGCAGCCCGCCGTGCATGAACATGGCGGTCAGGACGGTCAGCCACGTCGGCGGCTGGGAGCCCGTCTCGCCGCTCACGCCCGGCTGGCCCTCGCACGCGATCCGCCCCCCCGACGTCTGCTCGCAGTGCTTTCCCGGATGGGTCAGCTCGTAGGGGATAGCCCCGTACTCGACGGTCGTGCGGTTCGTGGCCGCCTCGCCGGAGCTGAAGGCCCCCTGGAAGCCGAAGAACATGACGACGTTGGCCACGATCAGCAGCACGGTGACGATCGGGAAGCGGCGGGTGGGGATGTCGTCCTTGAGGGGGAACACGGGCGGCGCCCATCATCGCCGAGTCGGCGGAAGCAGGTGCGTTGACGTTCTACGAAGCGGGCACGGATGTCCGCTTCGTCTGCGGCATCTACGAAGCGGGCACGGATGTCCGCTTCGTCTGCGGCGTCGATTTGGCCGAGGCCATCAGCTGCTCGGCGTGGTAGCTGGAGCGCACGAGCGGACCCGCGGCCACCGACTCGAACCCCATCGCGTACGCCTCGGCCTCCAGGTCGGCGAACTCGTCCGGGTGCCAGTAGCGCACGACCGGCAGGTGCTGGCGGGTGGGCCGCAGGTACTGGCCCACGGTGAGCACCTGGACACCGTGCTCGCGCAGGATCCCGAAGGTGTCCAGCAGCTCTTCGAGCGTCTCGCCCAGGCCGGTCATCAGCCCCGACTTGGTGACCACCTCGTCGCCGCCCATCTCCTTCGCGTTTCGCAGCACGCGGCAGGAGCGCAGGAACTTCGAGCCGCGACGGGCCAGCGGGTAGAGCCGGGGGACGGTCTCGACGTTGTGGTTGAACACGTCGGGACGCTGGGCGATCACGCGGGCCAGCGGCATCTCCTCACCGCGGAAGTCGGGGGTGAGCACCTCGACCAACGTCTGCGGCGACATGCGCCGGATCGAGCGGATCGTGCCCACGAAGGCCGTTGACCCCAGGTCGGGGAGGTCGTCGCGGTCGACACTGGTCACGACCGCGTGGCGCAGCCCCATCTTCTTCACCGACTGGGCCACGCGCAGCGGCTCGAGCGGGTCGTCGTGGGTCGGCTTGCCCGTGGTCACGTTGCAGAACCCGCAGCGCCGCGTGCAGGTGTCGCCCAGGATCATGAAGGTGGCCGTGCCGCGCTGCCAGCAGTCGCCGATGTTGGGACAGGCGGCCTCCTCGCAGACGGTGTTCAGTCCCTCGTCCTTCATCAGGCGGTGCAGCTCGCGGTACTTGGGCGAGCCGGGGGCGGTGACCTTGAACCACGACGGCTTGCGGGTCTCAAACGGCAGGACCTCGCCGAGGCCCAGCTCGGTGGCCCCGCCGGGATTCGCGCGGGACCGGGTCTTGTGCTCGCGGTCCTGCGTGCTCATGCCGGCACCGGTTCGCGCACTGCCTGCTCCAGCCGATCCATCGACACCAGGCGCTGGCGCAGCCCGAAGGCCTGGGCCGTCCGCCACGCCACCCGCTTGGCAAAGCAGGGCATCGCGCCGGTGCGGCCGGTCTCCCTGAGCAGGGAGGTCACCCGCTCGCCCTCGCCGCCGCAGGCCACGACCCATCCGAAGGGCTGGAGGTCGTTGTCCACGTTGATGGCGAAGCCGTGGGTGCTCACCCCGCGGGATACGTGCACGCCGATCGAGCCGATCTTGGCCTCGCCGGACCAGACGCCGGTAAGGCCCTCGGGGGTTGCGGCCTCGACGCCCTCGTCGCGCAGCGCGGCCACCATCGCCCTCTCCAGGGCGTGCACGTAGGCCGGCACCTCGTGCACGCGCATGATCGGATAGCCCACGAGCTGCCCGGGGCCGTGGTAGGTCACGCGGCCACCGCGATCGGACTCCTCCACCGCGATACCCTGCATCCGGTACCAGTCCTCGCCCATCGGGAAGTCCGCCGGCTCGGTCCTGCGGCCCTTCGTGTAAACGGGGTCGTGCTCGAGCAGCAGCAGCACGTCGGGCACCTCGCCGGCCTGGCGGGCCTCGCGGATGCGGTGCTGGAGCCCGGCCGCCTCGCCGTAGGGCAACCGGCCCAGACGCACGACCCACAGCTCGTCGCGAGAGCGTTCGGCGGCGGTGGGAACGGAGAGCGACATGCCTCCGTCCAATCTACCGCGGCGCCTTGGCGGCTCCCCGCGCGGACTAGTCTGACCCGGTGGGATCTCGGGAGCGATTCTGGAGCAGCCGGCTGTTATGGCGGCTACGAGGGGCGATGCAGTGGCCCGCGTTTATGGCCTGCACGTTCGTGGATGGCTTGATCCTGGATGCCCTCCCGCCGCTCTCCACGCGCACCCTGAACCTCGTCGACGGCGTCCTGATCGCCACCTTCGGCAACCTGTTCCTGCTGGGGGCCGTGGCCCCGTTTTTGACCAAGCGGCTACTGCGCCGCAGCGCACTGGCGGTGCCCGCGGCCGCCGCGCCCGCACCGCCGGAGGCCGACCGCGAGGTGCTCCAGGACCGCGTGGCCACGCTGGCGATGGCCGCGGGGGTGGCGGCGTGCCTGGTGTCGGGTCTGGCCAACCGACCGCTGATCGTGTCCGAGACCCGGGCCACCGAGGAGGTCGGCCGCGAGCTGCAGACCTACGTGAACAGGTCGGGCAGCGCCGAGCTTCGCCGCAACCTCGAGACGGCCAACACGCTGCGGCTGGGCGAGGGCTACTTCCGCACCTGCGTGGCCCGCGACGATCGCCGCCGCTACATGTGCCTCTTCGTGGACACGAACAAGGATCCCGTCCAGGTCCGGAGGGACCCGAGCAACGAGTCGAACGCGCGGCTGGCGGGGCCGAACGCCCGCGACTCCAGTCGCTAGGCGACGCCCCTTCACGAAACCGCTACGCGCGGCTGATGAGACGCAGCTTGGCGCCCTTCGAAGTCACCTCGAACAGCTCCACGGTGTTGCGCCCGGGATGCAGCGCCAGCTCGGGCACCATGATCGCGTAGCTCTCCCTGCTCGAGCCCCGTAGCCGGAAGGTTCGGCTCACGGCCTCGATGCGGCCGTTCACCGCCACGGCGACATCGCGCCTGGCCCCCCGCTTGGCGCCGGTGATCGACCCGGCCACTTCGGTGGCGTGGACCACCGAGCGCGGGTTGACGTTGCGCATGTCGGCGGCGTTCACGATCTGGGACCGCAACTTGCCCATGCCCGCGGGTCGCAGCTGGGCCGCGGGCCGTCCAAGCAGCCGTCGGTTGGGACCGATGCCCGTGTAGAGGCCGGCGAAGTCGCCCTGGCCG
>JBPCNQ010000186.1:0-4747 GCA_051001095.1 Thermoleophilaceae bacterium | reverse complement strand
GTGCGCGCTGCTCCCGCGGCTGTGCGCGTCGGCGGCCACGGTGGCCGACGCCGTCGGCGCCCTGCGCTGCGCCCGGCGCCGGGCCAAGCCCCGGATGGCGGCGGCTCGGCGCGCGCCGGCTGACCGGCCGGAGATCAAGCACCTTCCCGACGACCCGGGCGTCTACGTGTTCCGCGACGAGCGCGGCCAGCCTCTCTACGTGGGCAAGTCGGTCTCGCTGCGCACCCGCGCACGGGCCCACTTCTGCGCGCCCGCCGGCTGGACCGAGCGTGCCGAGATCGTCGACTACCGGCCCACCAACTCCGAGCTCGGCGCGCTGGTGCTGGAGAACCGGCTGATCAAGCAGTGGCGCCCGGCGGGAAACACCGCGCTCAAGCGCACCGACCGCTGGGCCTACGTGCTCTGCCGGCTGGACATCGAGTACCCGGTGCTCGAGGTGTCCTCAGAGCCCGCGACGGGCCACGCCGTGAGCATCGGCCCGATCAGGGGACGCAAGCTCGCCGGCGAGCTGGCCGACCACCTGACATCGCTGTACCGGCTGCGGCACTGCGGTCGGAGCATGCGCCGGCGCGAGCACCCGTCGATCTACGGCCAGATGGGCCGCTGCTGCTCCCCCTGCCTGGGCGATCTGGACCCCAACGCCTACCGGCGCCAGCTCGACACGGTGCTGGCCCTCTTCGACGCGCCCGATGGCGCCGCCGCCATGCTGCTGGCCGGGATCGACGAGCGGTTGGCGGCGGCCTCGGCGGAGCGCCGCTACGAGCGCGCCACCGCTCTGCTGCGCAGGCGTGAGCGACTGGACTCGCTGCTCTTCCGCCTCGACGGGGTGCTGCGCGCGGTGCACTCCGGCCCCCGGTTGGTTGTGGCCCGCCATCCCGTCAAGAACCGTTTCGACGCCCTCTGGATGGTCCACGGGCGGGTGGCCGACTGGGGCCCTCTGCCAGACGATCCCGCTGAGCTGTCGGAGCGCTGCCGCGCGGTGCTGGCCAACGCCCCGCCTCGGGGCCGGTCCGTGCTCGCGGACGAGGTGGACGAGGTGAGGATCGCATCCGCCTGGATAGCCGAGCACCGGCCGCCCGAGCTTGCCCTGTCCGACGCCCGTGAGCCGGGCCGGCTCGAGCGCTTCTTGAGCGCTGTCGGAGCCGGGTGAACCCGGCTCGGCCGGGGAGTCGTCAGCATGGGGGCATGCCGAACCCTCCCTCCAGCCGCAGCATCAAGATCGATCAGGATGAGCGCGGGGGCTGGTCGTCGGACCGTCCCCGCCGCGACGGCGCCCCGCCCCGCCCCGCCAACGTGGCCGTCCGGGGCCGCGCCCTGCGGCCTTCCGCCCTCCTGCGGTACTCGCCGGGCAGCCTCGTGCTGATCGTGTCCGGGTCGGCGCACGCCCGGGAGGAGCTGGCCCAGCGGGTGGTCGAGGACAAGGCGGCCCTGCTCTCGCTGGCCAAGGTCAGATCACTGCTGGCCGCTCGCGGGATGGAGGACGACGAGAAGGCGCTCCAGCTGCTCGACGCCACCGTGGCCAAGCGCCTGGCGGCCGGTGACTCGGTGGCCCTGGTGGCCGAGGACCTGGATGCCACCGAGCGCGAGCGCTACGTGCGCATGGCGTCGGCCAACCGCCGCCCCTGCCACCTGGTCCTGGTCGAGGCGACTCGCGACCAGGTGGCCGACGAGGACCGCGACGCGCTGAACCGGCTCAGGCGCGCCCTCGACGCCGGGGAGCTGGGCTCGGAGGGCTTCAACACGTTCCTGCGCCTGGGCGGCGCCTCGCTGGCGGAGGTCAAGCGACTGGTGTTCCGGGCGCCCCAGGCCGACGACTAGGTTCGCCGACGGGGGCGCGGGGGCCAGCGCCTAGATTGAGCCCATGAGCTCTTCCAAGTGGACTGCCGCCGATCTGTCCTCCCTCGACGGGCGCACTTGCGTGGTAACCGGGGCGAACAGCGGCCTGGGGCTGGTGACCGCGCGCGAGCTGGCCCGCCACGGGGCCCGGGTAGTCATGGCTGTGCGCGACACGACCAAGGGCGATCAGGCGGCGGCGGGCATCGCCGGCCCGCCGGAGGTCCGCAAGCTCGACCTGGCCGACCTGGCGTCGATCCACGCGTTCGCCGAGGGGTGGGGCGGCGACATCGACGTGCTGATCAACAACGCGGGGCTGATGGCCGTTCCCGAGTCGCGCACCAAGGACGGCTTCGAGATGCAGATCGGCACCAATCATCTGGGCCACTTCGCGCTGACCAACCTGCTGCTGCCCCGCTTGACCGACCGGGTGGTCACCCTCTCCTCGGCCGCCCACCGGATCGGGAAGGTGAACCTCCACGACCTGAACTGGGAACAGAACGACTACAGGCGCTGGGGCGCCTACGGGCAGTCGAAGCTGGCCAACCTGCTCTTCACGATGGAGCTCGAGCGGCGACTCGCCGAGGCCGGCTCCGGCGTCCACGCCTACGCCGCCCATCCCGGCTATGCGGCCACCAACCTCCAGCACCGCACGGCCAACGCGGTCCAGAACGCGATCATGGCGGTGGGCAACAAGGTGATGGCCCAGAGCGACGAGATGGGCGCGCTGCCCACGCTCTACGCCGCCACCCAGAACCTGCCCGGCGGAAGCTACGTGGGGCCCGACGGCTTCCAGGAGCAGCGCGGCCACCCCACGCTTGTCGGACGCAGCGGGCGGGCCAGCGACGCGGGCGACGCGCGCAAGCTGTGGGATCTCTCCGAAGAGCTGACCGGCGTCTCGTTTCCGTTGGAGGGCGCCGCGGCCTGAGGATGCTCTGGACGTATTGGGGCAGCCTGTCCAATCCGTAGACGGCGGCCTGCTCAACCTTCTTCGGCCACGGCCCGCTCCGCGGCCTCGAAGCCGGCCTGTGAGTGGGTCCCGTCGCAGAACGGCTTTGTGGTCGAGCCTCCGCAGCGGCACAACGCGACCGGCTTGCCGTCGTCGGGCAGGCGGTACTCGCACGCCGGCGGGATGTCGGTACGTGACATCGCCTCTCACCTGACCGGCCTCTACGGCGTGCAGGTCGGCCGTGACACCATCAGCCGGGTCACCGACGCGGTGCTCGAGGACGTTGCCGCGGGACCGCAGGCCCCTCGCGCGCGACCTGTGGCCCTTCTACTGCACCCCAACCGCCAAAGCCGCCGCGGTCGAGCCCGACCGCTTCGACGAGACCTGGGGCGGGCGCTACCCGATGATCGCCCAGGCCTGGCCGCGCGACTGGGAACACATCACACCGTTCGCCTATGCGGGCGCGTTCGCCTTCGGGCGCACCCGCACCCATAAGCACCTCGACGCCCGCGGCCGCTCCTTGGAGCGGGCTCTTGAAGAGGCCCTCGCTGAGGCCGAGCGCGAGCGCGTAAAGCTCGCCGCCCTCGAACAGTCCCATCCTGCGCCAGCGACGTCGAGCGCCAGGCTCTCGCCCGCCTCGCGCGCGACTTGCCACGCCTCTGGGGCGCCGAGAGCACCACAGACCGCGACCGCAAGCAGCTCCTGCGATCGCTGATCGGTGAGGTCGTGGTCACGGTCAACGCGCCCGAGCGGCGCGCCGACGTCGAGGTCGCGTGGGAGGGCGGGGCGCGCAGCGAACTGAGCGTGGGGCTGAACGCGCGGGGGCCCGAGCGGCGGCGACTCGCCGAGGACACGATCGAGCTGATCCGTCGCCTCACCCAACACCACCCCGGACGCACTCGAGGAGGCACTGGAGGTCTCGCGCACAGGAAATCACCGGCCCGGGTGGCCTGCTGACCCAGCTGGCGGGGGCGGTGATCGAGACCGCCCCTGGGGGCCGAGCTGGCGGGCCACCTAGGCTACCCGCCGGGGCGGGCACCCCGGACGGTGGCCCGAACCTCCGCAGACCCAATCCGCTCCGCTGCTGCCTTTCCTCCCACAACTCGCCCTGGTCGGGGGCGCAGCGGTTCGCCGCCCCGCGGTGGCCGAGGACAAGCGCGGGCGGCTCGGGCAAGGAACCGCCGGCGGCGGGCGCCGGACTTGGTGATCGAGCACCTGCGGGCCAGCCGTTTCGACATCTCGCCAGCCGGTCTTGACGCGGTCCGACGGTTCGCGCGGCGATCCCCGACCCGGGGCGGCAAGACCCGCGCGCCTCAGGCGCGGATGCCGGCGCTTACGACCCGCCCGGAGCGGCCGCCGCTCACGACGACAGATACGTCCTGCTAACGCGGAGCCGTCGTCATGAAGCTCCCCGGACGAGGCACTCGAAACCGGGCTCCCCCGCAGCTGCAGCGCCGCCGATCGGCGGCCCAGCCCAGCGCTACTGGTTGCAGTAGTCGGTGGGGCCCGCGAGGTTGATCAGCTGCGAGCAGTTGATGGAGTTGGCGTGCCCGTGGATCGTCCCCGGCCCGGCGGTGCTGTTCCCGGGCGCGCCGAGCTGGCCTGATCCGACGAACACGGAGATCGGGCCGAAGTCGTCCTTGAGCGTGCGCACCCGGGTGATGCCCCGGGCTGCGCGGCCGTTGATGCCGGCGACCCCGCCGTTGATCGACTTCGTCTCGGGATCTATCGACTTGAAGCTGCGCAGGATACGCCCGACCGACGCCTTGATCGAGCTCTGGTCGGTGGCGCCCACCGGGCCCACCCCGCGAAAGATCGATCTGGCCCGGCTGTTGATCGAGTTGGCGCTGCTGTTGATCGAGTTGACCCTGCGGTTGATCGACACCACGGACCCGTTGATCGAGTTGACCGTGCCGTTGATCGCTAACGCGTTGCTCCTGATCGCCCTGACCGTGCTGTTGATCG
>JBPCNQ010000185.1:0-5041 GCA_051001095.1 Thermoleophilaceae bacterium | reverse complement strand
CGCCAGCCCCGTGACCTCGACCTCGGGGGCCCCATTACCCATCAGATCTCGAAGGGTCATGGTGGCGTGGAGTCTATGGGTGACCGCGGCTTGAATCGGGCCGACCGACACACCCCACGGCTCCGTGGGAGGCGGTCCGGACTTTGACGTCGACAGCGGCTGGGTAGGGGCTCCGAGCGGGGACGCGTGGCGGGATGGGCTCCCCCCGGGCCACGTTGTGTCAGGGCGCCCCTCGCGATGAACACTCAGCGTCACGGAACCCCTCGACCCCGTCGCGTGCCGTCACATGCTCAAAAAACGAACACCCGCGCTCCAACGCTCCTCCGTACCCAGCCGCAGTAGACGCCGGTCCCCGCCCCGCCGCCCCGAAGCCGCCGCCCAGCGACCGAGCCGCACACCCGCCTCACCCCGGCGGGATCCGCATGTAGGGCAGCGCGAACGACACGATCTTCTCGAAGGCCGGCGCGGCCACCTCGCCGCCGTAGTAGCCGCCCTTGGGCTCATCGACCATCACGGCGATCATCAGCCGGGGCTTGGTAGCCGGGGCGAAGCCGATGAACGAGGAGAAGAACTTGAACTCGGAGTAGCCGCCGGCCTTGGGGTCGGGCTTCTGGGCGGTGCCGGTCTTTCCGGCCAGCTTGTAGCCGGGCACCGAAGCCTCCTGGGCCGTGCCGCCGGCGGCCAGCACGCCCTCGAGCATCTGGGCCACCTGGCCGGCGGTCTTCTGGGAGACCACACGCCTGCCCGGATCGCTCTGACCGGCCAGGACATGGGGCCGGTGCATCACGCCGCCGTTGGCCAGGGCCGAGTACCCGGCGGCCATCTGCAGCGGGGTGACGGCGAGCCCCTGGCCGATCGGCAGGTTGCCCAGCGAGGAGCCCGAGTAGGCCTTGGGCGCGGGGACGATGCCGCCGCCCTCGCCGGGCAGCCCGACTCCGGTCGGGGCGCCGAAGCCGAATCGGCGGATCCAGCGGTCGAAGCGGTTCTTGCCGAGCTTCAGCCCGATGGTCACCGCGCCCACGTTCGAGGACTGGGCCAGGATCTGCGCGGTGGTCAGGGTGACCGGGCCGCGGTCATGCGACTCGCCGATCGTGCGGTCGGCCACATGGATCTGCGGCGGCAGGTCAAACGGGGTGCTGGGCGTGATCTCCTTCTCCTGGAGCGCCCCGGCCACCGTGAAGGCCTTGAAGGTCGAGCCGGGCTCGAAGGCGGAGCTGACCGCCCGGTTCTGCAGCGCGTCCTTGGACGCGGCGCTCAGGCCATTGGGGTCCACGCGCGGGTAGTTGGCCATCGCCAGCAGCTGGCCGTTGCGGGGGTCCATGACCAGCGCGGTGGCGCCGCGGGGGCTGTGGTCACGCCCCACCTGGCCGAGCACGGCCTCCACGCGCTCCTGTAGCGCCGCGTCGATCGTCAGCTTCAGGTCTTCGCCCGGCTCGGCCCGCTTGGTATCGGCCAGGCTCACGGTCTCGCCCGTCGCGCCCTTGACCAGCCGGCGCTTGCCGTCCGAACCGTGCAGCTCGGGCTCGTAGCGCTGCTCGATGCCCGCCAGGCCGGTGTTGTCGGTGCCGGTCGCGCCGATCAGCTGACCGGCCAGCGCGCCCTGCGGATAGGTCCGCTTGGGCTCGGACACGGTGCCGATGCCCTCGATCCGCATCCGCGCCACCTTGTCCCCCAACGTGGGGTCTATCTTGCGGCGAAGGTAGACGAAGCCGGTCTTCTTGTCCGACAGCAGCGGTGCCAGCTCGCTCTGGTCGCGGCCCACCAGCGGCGCCAGCCGAGCGGCCACCCGGCTGGGGTCCTTGATCAGGAAGGGGTTGGCGTAGACCGTGGTCGCCTCCTCCGACACGGCCAGCTCGACTCCCTTGCGGTCGGTGATCGTGCCCCGGTTGGCGGGAACGGTCAGGTCCTCGACCTGCTGGGTGGCGGCCCGCCTTTCGAGCGATCCCGCCTGGACCGTCCCCAGCCAGGTGGCCCGCAGCGTCGCCGCGCAGAGGAGGAGGAGAAAGAGGGCGAAGAGGAGTCCTATCCGCCGATCGAGAAGTCCCTTCACGCTCTACTGACCCGCCTGCGGCGTGGTCGCTGTCCCGGGCTGGGTGGATTCCGGGGCCTGCGGGGCGGTCGTCTGGGGCGTCGTGGTCTGAGGGGTGGTGGTCTGAGGCACCGTGGCCTGGGGCGCGGCCTGGACGGGGGCCGCCTGGGCCTGAGGCGTGGAAGTCTGCGGCCCGGCCGTGGGCTGAGCCTGTCCCTGTCCCGGAGCGCCTTCACTGCCCTGGCTGAGCGGGCTCCCGCCCGCGTCGCCCGTCTGCGGGCCGGGCCTCAGCCTCCCCAGCGCGTTGCGGGCGTCGACTCCGGGGTTGGTCCTCAGGTACCGCACCTCGCCCGGGGCCGGCAGCACCAGGCCGCTCTCGGCCGCCACCTCCTGGATTCGCTCGCTGGAGCCCAGGCGGGCCAGGTCGCCGCGCAGGAGCGCATTCTGGCGCTTGACCGTCTCGGCCTTCTCGGCCGTCACGGCGATGTCGCGGTTCATCCGCAACAGGTCGACGTTGAAGAACACGATCCCCACGAGCAGCAGGAAGACCAGACCGATCCACAGCCGTCCCGCCAGCAGCCGGTCCAACAGCACGGCCCCTCTCGGGCGCACCAGCCCGCGTGCGGGCACGGCCGGGCGACGGGCGGGAGCGGCCGGGCGACGGGCGGGAGAGGGACGTGCCGGGGCCCGGCGGCGCAGCGGCGCGGCGGACATCAGCTCTCCCGCCCGGAGGCGATGCGACGCGCGGCGCGCATGCGGGCCGAGCCGGCGCGGGGGTTGTCGCCCACCTCACCGGGCGTCGGCGTCACGCCCCCGCGGGCGATCAGCTCGGCCTCGGGGGCCCGACCGCAGGCGCACACGGGCAGATCGGGCGGGCAGATGCAGCCACGGGCGCGGTCGGCCAGGAAGCGCTTCACGCGACGGTCCTCGAGCGAGTGGAAGGAGATGGCGGCCAGGCGACCGTCATCGGCGAGCAGCGACCAGGCCTCGGGCAGCGCCCGATCCAGATCGGCGAGCTCATCGTTGACCAGGATCCGGATGGCCTGGAACACACGCTTTGCCGGCGAGCTCCCTCCGAAGCGGCGCCGGACCGCGGCCGGAAGGGCGGCCTCCACGGCGGCCACGAGCTCGCCCGTGGTCTCGATCGGCGCCCTTTGCCGGCGACGCGCGATCTCGCGCGCGATGATGCGCGCGTTGCGCTCCTCCCCGTAGGTCGAGAGTACCTTGGCCAGCTGGCGCTCCTCCATGGCGTTGACCACCTCCCGCGCGTCGAGGTCCTGGCCGGGGTCCATGCGCATGTCCAGCGGCGCGTCGAAGGAGTAGGAGAAGCCCCGCTCCCGCGCGTCGATCTGCATCGAGGAGACGCCGAGGTCGAAGTAGACGAGGTCGGCGCCGAAGCCCTCGTCGCGCAGCAGGGCCAGGGCGTCTGTGTAGTCCATGCGCAGGAAGCGGGTCTCGCAGGAGACCTCGGCGGCCATCTCCTCGAAGCGCTCCCGGGCCGCGGGGTCGCGGTCGATGCACACGAGCGTTCCGCCCGGTCCGATCCGGCCGGCCATCAGGCGCGCGTGACCGCCCGCCCCGAAGGTGCAGTCCACCACCTTGTCGCCCTCGGCGGGCCGGGTGAGGTCGATCAGCTCACCGGCCAGCACCGGCACGTGCGTGCGCGTCATGTCAAGAAGGATCGCCAAGGGAGTCCGTCACCTCCCCCATGACCTGGTCGAGCAGGGCCTGCTGGTCGGCCCAGCCCTGGCTGGACCACAGCTCCAGGTGGTCGTCCACTCCGGTGACCACGACCTCCTTCTCTATCCCCGCGTGCGCGAGGAGCGGTGAGGGCAGGACGACGCGGCCGGCGGAGTCGAGCTCCATCTCGAAGGAGTTGCCCTGGAAGTAGCGCTGTATCTGCTTGAACTGCGAGCCGAGGGGATTCTTGCCGTCGAGGGCGGCTCTCACCCGAGCCTCGTGGGCGGCGGGCGCGGAGACGGTGATGCACGCATCGGTGTCCTTGGAGAGGACGAGGCCGTCGGCGAAGGCTGCACGGAACTTGGACGGGATGCTCAAGCGGTGCTTCGCGTCGAGCGAATGTTCGTAGTGGCCTCTGAATGCCATAAGGCAGGTCTTCCGGGGAGGCTGACTCGGATCGGAGTGGCGGAGTGGGAGGAGCCCCGCCACTCCGGTCCTCGTGAGCTGGCGCCACTGTAACCCACCTGTTCCCACCCTGCAACACATCGCCCCACTACGTCCCCCGGCCGGTCCGCCGTTACGAGTGCAGGGCGCCTAGAATATGCTCATGAGCAGGTGAAAGTCGGGGTGGGAGGAGGTGGGCGATGCGAGGGACGAGGCGTGGGCGCGCCGGTGCAGGGCGCAGCGGTGGGCGGCGCCTTGCAAGACAGCGGGTCGAGATGCAACGGTTCTTGCGTCCCGGTGAAACGCCGCCGCGGCTACACGCCGGAGATCCCGCCCGAGTCGAGCATGGCGGCCGCCAGGGCCGCAGCCACCAGCAGCAAGACCGAGGGGACCAGCAGCAGCGCCACCACCAGCTGGATCTTCGGTCCGGCCTTGGCCGCGTCCTCGGCCACCCGGTGCCGCAACGCGAGCCGTGCGTCGCGGGCCTGGCCGGCGAGCGTGTCGGCCAGAGGGGCCCCGTGCCGGCGGGCCCGGTCGAGCGCCGCGCACAGCGCCGTGATCTCGGGTTGGGGCAAGCGCTCGGTCATGCCCTCCAGCGCAGCGCCCAGCGGGACACCGAGCGCGACCTCCTGCCCCACCGCCTTGAACTCGGCGGCGAGCGGACCGGCGGCGCTCGCGCCCACCTCGGCCAGCGCGGCGGCGAGCGAGGAGCCCGCGGCCACCGAGACCCGCAGGAGGTCCAGGAGCGCCGGCAGCTCACGGCGCACCCGCCGCGCCCGTTGCGCCGCCCGGCGGTGAAGCCAGGCGTCGGGGGCCATGAAGCCCGCCGCCGGGGCGGCGAGCACCACGAGCAGGCCCAGCCTTCCCGGGGCGAGCGCTCCCAGGACG
>JBPCNQ010000184.1:0-6261 GCA_051001095.1 Thermoleophilaceae bacterium | reverse complement strand
CCGGCGCCTCCGGATGCGGGGCCACCGTATTCTGACCCTACGCCCCCGTAGCTCAGCGGATTAGAGCGGCTGCCTTCTAAGCAGCGGGTCGGAGGTTCGAGTCCTCCCGGGGGCGTAGCCAGTCCGCGCTGATGACGCGTCGCTTACCGGAGTCTTGCCTACAGCGCCACCGCGTCCACCTTCCACCGCCCGTCGATCCTGCGCAGCGGCACTCCCTTCCCGATCGGGATCCTGAAGCCGAGCCTGCGGCCCAGCGCGGCCAGCTCGGGCGGGAGCTCGACGGTCGCGTTCGCCCGGGCGCCGTCCACCCTGACCGCGGTCAGCTTCGGGTGGCGCAGTGCTCGGAGCACGGCCGGTGGCAGCCGGCCGGCGACCGCGCTCATGGCAAAGGCGCAGTCGAAGGGATAGTCGGGCGCGCGGGCGAGGATCAGCCGCTGGAGCTCTTCTCTGGCCTGCTGGGAGAAGTGGCTGCACGCGTTCTCGCCCCGTCCCGCTGCGATGGCACTGGACTGAGAGCGGATCACGGCCGCCACCCGCTCGACATCGGTGTGCGGCACCGGCGCTGGGGCAGGGCTCTTCGCCTTTTCTTCTTCGCCGGCGAAGAAGAACGCGGCTGAGGCTGCGGCGATCGTCAGGGCCACGACCAGCGCGCCGATCGCGATGGCCACCCTCACGGCCGGGACCCTAGCGCCGCCCCGCCGCTCCCTTCACGGGCCCGCGCGGTGGCCTGAAGGCATTAGCTCCTAAGCGGCGCGCGAGGAGCCGGGGACACCCACACGTGGTCAGCGTCTGCGGTTGAAGCGTGGGCTCGGCTCGAGTCGCGGAGCGCCCTCCGAGCCGGGAAGCCGGTCGAAGCGCACGAAGCGCTGGCTTGTCCTCACCGTCGGGAGGGTCACTCGCCCCCCTCCGGCCCGGTACCTTCGGCACAAGGCCGGTGCTGCGCAGGAATAGGGGCAGGTGGGAGCGGCCGTCGATGATCAGGACGGTGCGTTGTGTGTACGCGGGGGTCGTCGAGCTGCCGGAGGGAAATACGACTCTGCTCCTGCCGACGCGATGTTCGATCGCGAACCGCCGCGCCTCCCGGCCGGCGAACTTCACTCGTGCCCTGTGCTTCACCTTGCCGCTTCGCAGCAGCGTGACCACGTAGGAGAGCGGCCTCTCCGCGGCCGGCTGCCCGTCGGCTGGGACCGCTGCACCATCGGCGGGCGCGGCGTACATGACCGACGCGACGCCATCGCGACGGCCCACGCTCTCCCCGAGGAGCCCCCCTCGGCCGCCGTCCGGAGCGGCCCCGTAGATGAGGCTGTGACTGCGGCGGCCATCGGCAGAGGCCCACGTCTCCATCCACAGTTGCGTCGCTGGGCGCCCGGCCTCGCTGGTTGTGATCTGCGTGACGACGTGAAACACACCGTCGCGTCCGCTCAGGGCGGCCCTGGCCTCCGCCACCGGGTCGACTCGCTCGTTCCCGAGAAAGGCGAGGGCCACGACGGCGGTCACGACGCTCAGCGCAAGAGCCCCCGCGAGCGCGAGCCGGGGCGGCTTGCGCCGCTGCTTTTGAGGAGACCTGTCGGGCTCACCTACGGGTTCATCGAGGAGGCGCTTCAGCAGATCGTCCGCCCAAGCGCGCTCGCTCGCGTTCTGTAATTCGCGCACCTGCACGGGGTTGGCCTCTGCCAAGCGCGCGAGGACATCGGCTTCGCGGCGGTTCACGCCGTCTCCATCGTCTCGGGTGTGGCCGGCTCGTAGCCGGCAGTTGCAAGGTCGTGCTCCAGGCGGCGGCGTGCCCGGTGCAGCCTCACGGCGAATGTCGCTCGGGCGCAGCCGCTGGCGCGCGCGCCGTACCTGGCTCGAGGCCCTCCCACGCCACCAGCATGAGCGCCTCCCGATCGCGCTCGGCGAGCCGTGCCAGCGCGGCGCGGAGCGCACCGACCTCGCCCAGGGCTTGGGCCGGGTCGGGCGCGGGCGCGGCTGGCTCGGCGGCCACGCGGTCGGCGACTGAACTCTGGTGCCCCTCGGCTCGACGCTGGTTGGCCAAGACGCGGCGAGCGGTACCAAAGAGCCAGGGCAGCGGCTCCTCGGGCAGGGCATCGAAGCGGCGCCACGCAATCAGGAAGGTCTCGGAGACGGCGTCCTGGGCGCGTGCATGGTCGGCGCGCCGCAGGGTGTAGGCAAGAACAGCCGCGTGATGGTCGCGAAAGACGCGCTCGAAGCGGGGCCGCCGGACATCCTCATCCTCCATACGGGGCAAGTGTCGCGCAAGGGGCCCGGATTACAGACCCGTCCAATCTGCTTGCCCGCGAGGATGCAATCGCCGTCTTCAGGCCGGTAGCCGCCGCGTGCCCAGTGAGCGGAAACGCCACCACGCCTGCGGCCGCCCGCAGCGGTGCCCGCCCTCCGGTGGTGATGATCGTCTTCGACGAATTCTCCACCACCTCGCTGCTCGACGCGAGCGGGCGCATCGATTCCCGTCCGCTATCCGAACTTCGCCCGCCTGGCCCGGATGCCAGCTGGTTTCCTACGCCCAACGCATCGGTTGAGCGACTATGCACGTGGCCGCTGAGCACGATCGCGTTGGACACGGCCGGCCTGGCGAAGGCCGCCGCTAGGCGGGCAGGTCACGGCTGCGCGTCGTAGGCGGCCACAAGTCGCTTGGGGGCCTTCACCCGCCACGCGTCCTCGATCAGCTCGGCCAGCTCCACGGGATCGACCGCGTCCAGCCTGACCAGCACGTAGGGGTAACGGTCGTAGTGGGGCGTGATGAAGAAGGCCCGAGGCTCGCCCCGCAGCAGCGCCTCGCGCTCACCCATGTCGCGTACGCGGAGCACGAGCGCGTCGGGCTCGGTGCGCAGGCGGCACATCGATCCCTTCTTGCCGACCTTCAGGGAAGGCGTGTTAAACCAGGTCGACTCCCGCACCTCGGGGAACCGGAATCCGATCTCCACCACATCCTGCCAGGACGCCATACCGGTGCCCCCTCAGGCCACCGGCTCGCCCACCAGCCGCTCCGCGCTCGGGCTGGCCGGCTGCTCGCGCGGGCCCTCGACCGGCCGGCCGGCGGCCGCCCATACGTGCACGAAGCCCACCCAGGTGAGCGTGGCCAGGGCCACGTGCACCCACACGATCTCCGAGGGCAGCTCGAGCTGGTACTGAAGGATGCCCACCACCCCCTGCGTCGCCAGCAGGGTGGCGGTGAGCTTGAGCGCGAGCAGCAGCTCGGCGTTGCCGCGCAGCCGCCGGGCCAGCAGCCAGCACGCCACGGTGCCCAGCCCCAGGATCGCGGCCAGCGTGCCGTGCAGGTCGATCAGGTGGGCCAGGGTCCTGCCGCCCCAGAAGTCGAGGCGGTGCACCAGCTCGCCGGTGCCGGCCGAGCCGGCGTGGGGCCCGGCTGCGGTGGACGCGGTTCCCAGCACGATCGTCACTGCCGCCCAGGCGCACAGCGCGCGGACCGCCGGGACCACGGCTCGCTCGGAGCGGACCGCGGGGATCTCCCCGGGCTCCAGCCGCGAGCGCCACCACAGCGCGAAGGAGGCGATCAGGATGAGCATCGACACCACGTAGTGGGTCATCACCCAGCCCGGAGCCAGCTTGTAGAGCACAGACAGACCGCCGATCACCGCCTGCACCACCACGCCGATCGGCAGCATCACGCCCAGCCAGGCCAGGTCCCGCCGCAGTGGATGCAGCGGCCGGCGCAAGAAGGAGCCGAGCGCGGCGGCGATCGCTCCGGCCGATACCAGCGAGGTGAGCACCCGGTTGCCGAACTCGATCACACCGTGGGTGTTCAGCTCCGTGTAGACCGAGGTTGCGGTGCAGCGCGGCCAGGTGGGACAGCCCAGGCCCGAGCCGGTGAGCCTGACGGCCGAGCCGGTGAAGACGATCACCACGAGCAGGACCAGGGCGGCGAAGGCCAGCCGCTGGTGGGTTCGGGCGCTTATGGAGAAGCGCTGGCGAAGGCGTTCGACGCGCGGCATGGGGCCGGGTCAGGGTACAAGCGGGGCGGCGGCAGGGGTCTCTCAATCAGCCCGGGGCGGGTCGTCGCTGAAGCCGGGGGCCTCGTCCTCGGCGTCGGGGTCCACCCCGGGCGGCTCGGTGGGCACCTCGGTGCCGGCCGGGTACTCGGGGTCGTCGGGATCGGGCTCGGGCCTGTCTGGGATTCGCTCCATCGCTGGCGCCTACCCCGCTGGTGGTCGAGGAAACGGGTGACGGTCACCGCCGGTGGCGCCGCCCCAACCGGTGTACCCTGGCGCGATGCCTACCACCGTGGTCACCGGCGGCGCCGGCTTCCTGGGCTCCAACCTGTGCGACTACCTGCTCTCGCGCGAGCACCGCGTAATCTGCGTCGACAATCTGGAGACGGGGTCGCTGGACAACATCGCCCACATCCGCGACGACGAGCGCTTCTCGTACCGGATGGTGGACATCACCTCGCACTTCGAGGTGGACGAGCCGGTCGACTTCGTCTACCACATGGCCTCCCCGGCCAGCCCGATCGACTACGCGCGGCTGCCGCTGCACACGCTGAAGGTGGGCGCCTACGGGACCCACAACTCGCTGGGCCTGGCCAAGGTCAAGCGCGCGCGCTTCCTGCTGGCCTCGACGTCGGAGGTCTACGGCGACCCGCTGGTGCACCCCCAGCCGGAGACGTACTGGGGCAACGTGAACCCGATCGGCCCGCGGGGGGTGTACGACGAGGCCAAGCGCTATGCCGAGGCGCTGACCATGGCCTACCTGCGCCAGCAGGGCGTGGACACCGCGATCGTCCGTATTTTTAATACCTATGGCCCTCGGATGAGACCCAACGACGGCCGCGCCATCCCCGCCTTCATGAGCCAGGCGCTCACCGGCAAGCCGCTCACCGTCTTCGGCGACGGCAGCCAGACCCGCTCGTTCTGTTACGTCGATGACCTGATCCGGGGCCTGGTGCTGCTGAACGAGTCGGGCGTGCACGATCCCGTGAACATCGGCAACCCGTACGAGATGACCCTCCTGGAGATGGCCCAGCAGGTGGTGGAGGCCACCGGCGCCCAATCCGAGATCGTGTTCGAGGCTCTGCCCGTGGACGACCCCCAGGTGCGCCAGCCCGACATCACGCGTGCGCGCGAGCTGCTGGGCTGGGAGCCCCAGGTGGACCTGCGCGAGGGACTGCCCAAGACCGTCGACTACTTCACCCAGATCCTGGGAACCCGGGCGCCGGTATGAGCTCGTCGGAGGCCAGGAACCTCGAGGCGATCGTCAAGGCGATCGAGCAGCACGACCGCACATGTGAGTACCCGGCCGTGGCCGTGGCCATGAATCCCTACGAGCTCGAGCGGCTGGGTTGGGACACCATCAAGGGCCTTCCCATCCGCCCCGATCCCGAGCTGGGCACCGGTCGCTTCAACGTGATCTGCGCGGGCGACGAGACCGAGGACTCCGAGGAGGAGACGGTGGAGGCGGTGGCGGGACAGGAGCAGGACCAGCCGATGGTCGTACCGATGAACCCCTGAGGTACCGGAAATACATGAATACTGGACGGGATTAGTAGGTTCGCGCTAGTATGCCGTGCGTGGCCACGGTCAGCGCCCCTACGACACGCCGGCGAAGCGATGTCATCAACGCCGCGCGCCGTCAGCTCAAGGTGCTCGAGAGCGTCGGCCCGGTGGCCCTGTTCGGCGCCCAGGCACACCGGTGGACCGATGACCTCGTCGTCCAGCGGATCGACGTGGAAGACGTCGCCGCCGTGGGCGACCGGGCAGTCGCCCTGATGGTCCAGCGGGGTCGCGATCACGACGGGCTGTGGGTCGAGCGCCGTATCTCCGCCGTGCTCAACGGCGACGCCGAGCCGATCCTGTACGGCTCCTGGGTCGACGGCCTCGACGCCGCCAGCCGCGCCTAGCCGCCACGGCTAATGCCGGCCACACAGCACCGCCGGTAGACTGGCCCACACTTGGTGGGCGTAGCTCAGTTTGGTAGAGCTCCTGGTTGTGGTCCAGGCGGTCGCGGGTTCAAGTCCCGTCGCTCACCCCTCGGAAGTAGCTGCAAATGGACACGTGCGCGACTGTCAAGCGGAAATGACTCGGCCTTCAAGGTGCCAATGAGGTGCCAATGTCAGGGGAAGGGCGCGCTTTGCAAGCATGTCCATGAATTTCCCGCGAGGTGCAGGGTCTTCGTCCGTTGGGGATGTTGTTGTTGCTTGCACGGGGGGTGAGAGACCCGCACGGCAGTCGCTCCGGCATGCTGCTGGGTGTCAAAGCGCAGCGACCGTGGGAGGAAGACCATGCG
>JBPCNQ010000183.1:0-3767 GCA_051001095.1 Thermoleophilaceae bacterium | reverse complement strand
CAGCTGTTGGAAAAGCCCAAGAGCCTGACCTGGGAGGAGGCCGCCTCCTACGGCCTCGTCTACTTCACCGCCTACCGGATGCTGATGGACCAGTGCGAGCTGCAGGCAGGCCACAAGGTGCTGATCTGGGGCGCCGCCGGAGGGCTCGGGGTGTTCGCCACCCAGCTGTGCGCCGCCGCGGGCGCCGAGTGCGTCGGCGTGGTCTCCAGCGCGGAGAAGGGCAGGCTGGTCGAGCAGCTGGGCGCGACGGGCTGGATCGACCGCAACGACTATGCCGGCATGATGCGCCAGGGCGGCGAGTCGCCCGAGGAGGAGAAGGCCCGCTTCAAGGAGTCGCGGCGCTTTGGCAAGGCCGTCAAGGAGATACTCGGCGACGCTCCCGACATCGTCTTCGAGCACGTGGGCCAGGCCACGTTCCCGACCTCCGTGCTCACGGTCAAGCCCTTTGGCAAGGTCGTTATCTGCGCCGGCACGACCGGCTTCAACCTCGACTTCGACGTGCGCTACCTGTGGATGAAGCAGAAGCAGATCATCGGATCGCACTTCGCGAACGCATACGAGTGCCACAAGGCCAACGAGCTGATCGAGCAGGGCCGTATCCGCCCCGTGCTGTGGCGCACGATGCCCTTCGACGGCGTGGCCGAGGCCCACCAGCTCATGCGCGACAACCAGCACCTGGGCAAGATCGCCATCCTGGTGGGGGCGAGGGAAGAGGGAATGGGCAAGACCGAGGGCGGCCCCGGAGCCATAGCGGCAGAGGTGGGGGCATGAGCGAGACCGACGGAATCTGCGTGAGGATCCCGTGGGCGATCAACCCGTCGCGCGGGGACAGGTTCGAGGCGGCGTGGCTGCCCGTAGCCGAGTCGGCGCTCGACTTCGGCGCCACTGGCTGGGCGCTCTTCCGCTCCAAGGAGGGTGGACTCGACTTCACCCAGCTGGCCTTCTTCCCAACCAAGCTCGACTTCGAGCGCTACTGGTACTCGGAGGAGATCTCCCAGGCGCGTGAGGACGCGTCCGGCCTGTACCACGTGCCGCTGCTGCCGGAGTTCCACACGATCGTCGGGACGGGGACGCTGACGCCGCTGAGGCCCTGATGGGGGCGAGCAGACAGGCGGCACGGCGCGGTCCGCTGGGGCCAGGCGGCTGCGCTTGGTTCGCTCTCCGGACGAACTGACGGAGGGCCACACGCCCCGGGCCCGGGCCAGGCTCTCAATCGCCGCCTCAGGCCGGGAACAGTTCGCCCGCCGCGATCGAGAAGCCGAGCAGCAGCGGCGACTCCAGGCGCTGGCCGCCGGCAACCTCCAGGGCCACGTCGAAGCCTCGGGCGCCGGGGGCGGACCGGCGAAACACCATCACTGCGCCGGCGGCGGTGTCCACCAGCCAGAGCTCGGGCAGGCCGTGCTGCTCGTAGGCGGTCCTCTTGACCCCGACATCGAAGCGCCACGTGGAAGGCGAGCGGACCTCGACCGCGAGATCTGGCATCGGAGACGGAGGCTGAGAGTGCACGTCGGGGACTCGTCCGCCGGAGACCACAGGATGTCCGAGGCGAATACGTTGAGATCGTCCAAGCGGACATCCCGAGGCATGCACGCGCGCCCCCTCCCAGGCTCGGCTCCAGGCACTGAGCGCGTAGAACAGTCTTCCTGTACCTGCATGTGCAAGGGGGTCGGCTGGTTCACGACGACCTCACCGGCGACGAGGTTGTGCGGCCTGCCGTGGTCCGGCACGGGCAGCGCCAGGAACTCCTCGGCCCTCATTCTCTGGGCGACGGGCACAGCGGTCATCGTAGGCCTCCTCCGTTGCCTTCACGCATGGTCAAGCCTTCAGGGCGCCGATTCTCGTTGGCCGAGAGCAGCGACACCCGCCCAGCCAGCTCGCGGGCCGTCGAGCCGTCCAGCGTCGTGAAGGGCTCGGCCACCTCCAGGCGCCCTACCTCCGTCAGCCCTGCTCGAGCGGCGCCATCGTCAGGCCGGCGTCGCGCAGCTGCTCCCAGTAGTGCTCGGCCGTCTCCTTCATGCCCGTGAAGACGATCGCCTGGCCCTTGTTGTGGATCTGGTCGGCGATCGCGTAGCCGCCGTCCAGGGTGACCCCCGGGACGATCCGGGCCAGCGTGGCGGCGACGCCGTCGAAGGTGTTGTGGTTGTCGTTGAGCACGATCACGCGCCAGTTGCCGCCCGTGCCGGTGCCCGGCCCCGACACCCGCGGCTTCTCGATCGTCTCCGGAGTCACCGGAGACCCTCGCTGCGCATCCGGCCGAGCCGGCTGCTTGCGCTCATCGCGCCACCTTGTCCCAGTAGCGGCGCAGGCCCATCCCGAGCTGATCGGGCGGTGCGGCCTGAATCAGCGCCTCGGCGGTCTCGACGTCCACCGCCGCGCGGGTCTCTGCCTCCGACCACTCGGCGAACTGCTCCGCGCTCATCTCGCGCGCCCGGCGCGACCTCATGGCCAGCGCCTCGCGGACCCGCTCCAGCTGGCCGGGCACATCGGTGAAGCGGCCGAAGTGGGTCAGGCACAGGGCCTCGGGGCGCAGCCCCTCGATCCGGTCGACCGAGGTCAGCCACTGGTCCACGTCGATGTCGGGCGGCGGGGTGGGCGGGACGGTGTACTCGTGCGGGGGCAGGCGCACGCCGGCCACGTCGCCCACGTAGGCCTCGCGGCTGGTCGTGTCGAAGTAGGAGACGTGGTGGGAGGCATGCCCGGGCGTGTAGGTCACGTGCATCGTGTCCTCGATGGTCTCCCCGCCCTCGAGGATGTGGACGCGGTCTGAGTCCACCGGCTCCATCTCGCCCCACAGCCGCTCCATGTCGTCGCCGTAGAGGCGCTTGGCGCTCTCCCACAGCCTGGAGGGGTCGGCCAGGTGCGGCGCCCCGCGCTCGTGCACGTAGACCTGCAGCGACGGATAGCGACGGGCCAGGGTACCGGCGGCGCCGGCGTGGTCGAGGTGGACGTGGGTGAGCAGCAGCGCCCGGGGCTCGTGCTCGAGGCCGTCGAGCAGCGTGTCGACGCAACTGGTCGGCCCCGGATCGACCACCAGGCCGCCCACCTCGAAGGCGCAGATCACGCGCTCGCGCCCGAGGTGCATCAAGTCGATGGCGCGGCTCATCAGGCCTCCTGACCATACAATCTCGGGGGTGAGCCCGGACCGACGCCACCGCCTCGAAGAGCGCGACCGTCCGTGGGTGATGCGCACCTACGCGGGTCACTCCACCGCGAAGAAGTCCAACGAGCTCTACCGCAAGAACCTGGCCAGGGGCCAGACGGGCCTGTCGATCGCCTTCGACCTGCCCACCCAGACGGGCTATGACCCCGACCACGAGCTCTCGCGCGGCGAGGTCGGCAAGGTCGGCGTGTCCATCGCCCACAAGCGCGACATGCACGCGTTGCTCGACGGCATCCCGCTGGACGCGATGAACACCTCGATGACCATCAACGCCACCGCCGCGTGGCTGCTGGCGCTGTACATGACGACGGCCGAGGAGAACGGCGTCGATCGCGCCGCGCTCGCCGGGACCACCCAGAACGACATCATCAAGGAGTTCCTCTCGCGCGGGACCTACGCTTTTCCGCCCGAGCCCTCGCTGCGCCTGATCGCCGACATGATCGCCTTCACCGTCGACGAGGTCCCCAAGTGGAACCCGATCAACGTCTGCTCCTACCACCTGCAGGAGGCCGGGGCCACGCCGGTGCAGGAGATCGCCTACGCGCTCTCCACCGCCGTCGCCGTGCTCGACGCCGCCCGCGAGCGGGTGCCCGAGGACACCTTCCCG
>JBPCNQ010000182.1:0-5960 GCA_051001095.1 Thermoleophilaceae bacterium | reverse complement strand
GCCGTGTATGAACCAGTAGCCGAAGACCGTCGCCGCGCCTGCGACGACGGCTGCCGCCTCGGGCCCGGCGCGGTGCCTGGGGGTTGTCGCCACCGCTGCGTTGCACGGCGCGCCGCCGAGCAGCAGGGCCCCGATGATGCCCGTCTGGGACAGGACCCCCAGCTCGAGCGAGTGCGGGTAGCGGGGCTGCTCCTCGCTGTGTCCCTCGGCGAGGTAGTCCTGCTGGAAGTTCGCGCTTCCCGCGCCACCGAGCGGCCGATCGCCGAACACCCCCCAGGCCACCCGCCAGAAGTCGTACCGGTTGGTCCCGACCGAGGCGAAGCGCGACTGGCCGGCGACCGCGCCCTCACCCCCCTTCTTGAATGACTGCCAGGAAGCGGAGACATCGTGCACGGGGTCGCCCGTGCGCGCCAGGAGGAGGGCCAGGCCCACGAGCACGCAGGCCGCGGCGGCGGCGATGACGCCGCGATCGACCGTGCGCGAACGGCTCGGCTCCAGCAAGACCCGGCGGTCGGCGAGCGCCACCATCGTGCCGGCCACGGCCAGGATGACCGCCATCAGCAGGATGTGGCTCGTGGCCGTGCCGAGCAGCCCGTCGAGGCCCCGGGGGGTGAAGTCGTCGTGCACGGCCACCAGCGAGGGGCTGACCAGCGCGACTGCCACTCCAACGGCCCCAACCGCCGCGATCGCCCGGCCCCGCTGGGACGTGAGCGCCACGAACAGCAGCGCCGCGACGGGGATCGCCAGCACCCAACCCCGGCTCTGACCCATGGCCGCCAGGCAGGCCAGCACCCCCGCCCCGCCCAGCGCCAGTCCGCGTATCGGGGCAAGGACCGCTCGAGCCGTGGCGAGGTACAGGCATGGCCACAGGCCGATCGTCCACAGGGCCACGTTGGCGTTCACGTAGCCGGCCGGCTCGGTGAGCCGGGCGTCCACGAAGTAGAGCATCGGCTGGGAGGAGGCGTTGGCGCTCAGCAGCTCGACTACGCCGATGCCCGCGATCCCGAGCCCCAGCGCCCCTATCAGCACCCGCGCGCCGCCCTCCGTGGCGGGCCAGAGGGCGAACAGGCAGAAGACCGCGAGGTAGATGGCGCCCCGGTTGGCGCCGTCCCAGGCCACCGAGCCCGCCTCCGCCCAGGCGATGGACAAGAAGCTCCAGGCCACGAAGCCGGCCAGCAGGGCGCCCGCGAGAACCACCGCCCGCGGGACCCCGCGCGGCCTGACGCTGACCACGGCGATCGTCAGCAGAGCCATCAGCAGGAGGCCGGCCGGATACCAGCCGAGGCCGCGGTGGGCGCTGGAGTTGATCGGGTAGAAGCCGGCCTCCGAGGCGCCGAGGGCCACGAACACCGCCACGGCCAGCAGCGCCGGTATCAGCACGGGATTGGCTCGTCCGAAGGCGACGAGGCGGTCGAGCGTTCGCCTGCTTGGCGCTAGGGTCGGGGCCGGGGTCATGATCGCAAGGATCGTCTACTGGGCCGCTGTGGCGGCCATCTCGCTGGCGCTGGTCATCGGCCTGATCCTCTTCTTCGAGGCTCGGGACGGGTCTTCCTTGGAGGGATCGGCCCCGCCGCCTGCGGCCTTGACGGCTACTTGACCGTCGTCCTGCGGTCGCGCCGCTCCAGCCGGGCGAAGACGACGATTCGCTGAGCCGCGCTGTAGAGCGGGTGGCACGCGCTCAGGATAAGCCGGTCATGGCCCACCCGGCGCTTGACCGACACCTCGGTCGGAGCGACGATGCGCGTCTTCTCCACCCGGTAGGTGAAGCGCCCGTAGGGCATGTCGATGCGGATGGGCGCCCCTCGCTTCAACTTGTCGATCGACCGGAAGGGGGCTCCGTAGGTGGTGCGGTGACCGGCGATGGCGGCCGTGCCCCGCTGTCCGGGAAGAGGGGTGTCCGCGTAATGCCCGGGCCCCTTTCGCAGGTCGCCGGTCTTCGTGCCCTCGATCAGGAAGTAGGAGCGGTTCAGGGTGGGCAGCGCAATCCGGCCGATCGAGTCGCCCGGCAGCGGCTTGCGCCGAAGAACGCGCCGGCGCTGGACCGGGTTGGCCAGCGCCTCGTCGAGCTGGGCCTGCTGCCGCTGGGCGAGGAGGTGGGAGACCGGCTCCTGCCAGAGGACGGTGGCTCCGGCGTCGCCGAGCATCAGGATGCCGGTCACGATCAGCACTGAGGCCACGAAGCGCAGGACGGCCTTGGTCACCGGTCGCAGTCTAGATAAGGCCGGCGGCTCAGCGAGGTTCTCAGTGGGCGTCTTCACCGCTCGCCGCGGGCGGCCGCGACTCCTCGGCCAGCGACGTGAGCGCCAGGTCACCGCGGGCGGCGCTGACCAGGACCTGGTTCGCCTCCTCCGAGGATCGGGCGTACAGCTCGATCAGCATGTGGATGGCGATCCGACCCGACTCGTCGTGCTTGTGAAAGCGCACGTGGGTGAAGAACTCGCGCGTGCCGTGGTCGCCGAACGCGGCGAAGGCGAGTGAGTCGGCGGCCTCGGGACCCGAGCAGGACTCGACCTCGTTCTCGTCGACGGTCACCGTGCACGAGGCGACCCAGGGCGTGCCCGTGACCATCCGCTCCCAGCGGTCCTCGACCGCCTCGATCCGGCTCACACGCCGGCCGTCCTCGTCGTAGAAGGCCAGGCTCAGGTGGGGCTGGTCGTGCATGCAGTCCAGGCACTGCACCACGGCCTCCTGCACCTCCTCGACGGGCTCCACGGCTTCGGCGGTCTCGGGATCGACCTTGAGGATGCCCTCGTAGTGCAGCTGCACCTCGAGGTTCTGGGACCAGCATCGGTAGCAGCGCAGCCAGCTGGAGCGGGTGCCCACCGAGTCGGGTGCGGAGCCTTCCATGTGCTCATTATGGTCGCAGGCGTGCGAAGGGGGCCGATCCGTTGCCTCTGCGGTGACCGACGGAGGGGCCTGACCGCGGGGGCTCAGCGCCTGAGGAGCATCACCGCCAGCGCGATCACGAACCCGATCTGCCCGAAGCTCAGCGCGGTGCCGAGGTTGGGGGCGCCGGCCAGCTCGGCCACGAGCGTGACCACGGCCACCACTGCGAGCAGCACGGCGACCTGGATGGCGGGCCTCACCGGACGGCCTCCCGTCTCAGCAGGGCCGACAGCTCTGGGGCCGATGCGCCCGGGGGCGCCTGGGCCAGCAGCCTCTCGCCCGCCCGGCGCCCGCCGAGGGCCCTCAGCGCGGACTCCCCGTGCTCGGCCACCAGCTCGGCCAGGGCGCTCATGCGCCGTGACCGCGTGCGGGCGGCGGACACGTCGAGCGCCTGGCGGTGCGAGTCGATGGCCTCCACCAGCGCGGGGATGTTCTCGGGCGGTGGGCCGGCGGAGGTCGCCACCACGGGCACTTCCCGCGATCCGAGTGAGGCCAGGGCCAGCGTCAGGTCGCGGCGGGTGCGCTCGGCCGGCTGGCCGAGGTCGGACTTGGTGACCACCAGCACGTCGGGCACCTCCATGATCCCGGCCTTGATGAACTGCAGCGTGTCACCCGACCCGGGCTGGACGACCACGGCCACGGTGTCGCACACCTCCTCGACGTCGGTCTCTGACTGACCGACGCCGACGGTCTCGATAACCACCATGTCGAAGGCCGGGGCCAGCGCTGCAGCGGCCTCGCGGGTGGGGATGGCCAGGCCGCCCAGCCGGCCACCGGCGGCGGTGGACCGGATGAGCACGCCTCGGTCGGTGGGGTCGTGCTCGATCCGGGCCCGATCGCCCAGCAGCGAGCCCCCCGAGCGCTTGGAGGAGGGGTCCACGGCCAGCAGGGCGACCGACCGGCCGTCTCCTCGCCATTCGCCGATCAGGGCGCTGAGCAGGGAGGACTTGCCCGCCCCGGGAGGGCCGGTGATGCCCACCAGGTGGGCGTCGGCCTCCCCCCCCAGTGCGCGGGGGGAGACCTCCTCGAGCAACGCGGCGGTGAGGTCGCGCCCGCGGGACGAGCGATCCTCGACCAGGTTGAGCGCGGCCGGGGCGGCCGACAGGTCGCCTTCGCGTAGCCGGCGCCCCAGCCCGGCCCCGTCGTCGTTGGCTGCGGCCATCGCTGGCGGACGCTACCCGAGTGCTCAGGCGGCCCGTCCCGGGTCAGCCTCGGATAGCGCATCTCGGTCGATCTTCCCGTTCGCCGTCCGCGGAAGCGCGGCGTGGAAGACCACCCGCCGCGGAACCTTGTGGATCTCGAGCTGCTCCGCGCAGCGGCGGCGGATCTCGTCGGCATCCAGCCGCAGCCCGGTCTCGGGCGCCACGTGAGCGTGGACCGCCTGTCCCAGGAGCCGGTCGGGGGCACCCACGACGCTGGCCTCGCGGACCCCCGGGATCGCGTGCAGGATCTCCTCGACCTCGCGGGGCGCGACCTTCTCGCCCCGCGACTTGATCATGTCGTCACGACGCCCCACGAAGTAGAGGTACCCCTCCCGGTCCTGGCGGAAGAGGTCGCCCGTCGCCAGCACGCGATCCCACGGCCAGCGCCCGGGCCGCAGGCGCTGGGCGGTTCCCTCCGGGTCTCGCCAGTAGGCCTGCATGACGTGCGACCCGCGCACCATCAGCTCACCGACCTCGCCGGGGGCGGCCACCCTCCCGTCGTCTTCCTCGATCCACGCCTACGTGCCGGGGATCGGGATGCCGACCGAGGTGGGGCGGACGTCGAGCTGGTCGGGAGGGAGATAACAGACGCGCGTGCACTCCGTCTGGCCGTACATCGAGTAGAGCCGCGCGCCGGGGAACGTGCGGCGGACCGCTTCGATCGTGGCCGCCGGCATCGCCGCGCCGGCGTTGGTCAGGAAGCGCAGATGGGGGAGCTCGCGATCGGCGAGCCCCCGCAGCGAGAGCAGCACACCGAACACCGTCGGCACGCCGGGCAATCCGGTGATCTGCTCCTGCTCGAGCGCCTGTACCACCCGCCCGGGGAGGCCGAGGCCGGGTTCCAGCACCAGCGTGGCCCGGGCACCGACGCAGGTGAGCAGCTGGTACAGGCCGTAGCCGAAGGAGAGCGGGAGCACCGAGAGGACCCGATCCGCGGGGCTCATCTCCAGGTACTCGATGATCGACCCGGCGACGAAGCTCATGTTCCCGTGGGTCACCGTGACCCCCTTCGGGTCGCCGGTGGACCCTGACGTGTAGATCACCGCCGCCAGGTCGGCGTCGAGAGGGGCCGGTGACAGCGCGGCCCCGCCGCTCTGAAGCGCGGCCACATCGGCTATCACCGGGACGCCTCCCGCTCGCTCCGCGGCGGCCCGGACCATAGGTGAGCGCTCCGGGTCACAGACCACCGCGGCGGCGCCAACGTGCTCGAGCAGCCGCGTGAGCTTGTCCTCCTTGATCGTGGGGTTGATGGGGGTGAACGCGGCACCGCAGCGCAGCACGCCGTAGACGGCCTCGGGCATCTCGGCGACGTTGGGGAGCACGATCGCCACGCGGTCGCCACGGGCGATACCGAGCTCGCGCAGGCCGCCCGCGACCCGGTCCGCAGCCAGGTCGAGCTCCGAGTAGGTGAGGGTCCGGACGGGAGTCACGACCGCCGGCTTGTCGGCCTCACGCTCGGCCGCACGGCGCAGACCCTGCACGAGGGTCCGGGCGGTCACGTGCCGGTTCGGCTGCGGGTGACGAAGCGGGCGACCGCTTCGATCGAGCCGAAGTTCTCCTCGGTGATCTCGAGGTCTTCGACGGTCAGGCCGTACCGGGACTGGACCTCCTCCACGAGCTCTACGAACCCGAGCGAGTCGAGGACTCTGCGCTCAAGGAATCGGTCGTCGTCGGCCAGCTGGATCCCTGGATGCAGGTAGAGGAAGTTCTCCTCAATGAACTCCCGCATCTCGCGTCTGACGCCAGCTTCGCTCACGCCATCTGCTCCGTGGTGGCTCTCTCGGTCCGGTCGATTCTCACGTGCGGCTCGGCCGTCTCCGCGGGATAGCGCCCGGCGTCCGAGGCGATGAAGGCGCGGTGCCAGAGCCCGGT
>JBPCNQ010000181.1:0-5062 GCA_051001095.1 Thermoleophilaceae bacterium | reverse complement strand
GAGGAGATCGCCTACGCGCGCGAGCACCGCATTCCCGTCAAGGGCGGGAGCGAGGCGCCCCCGTACTCGATCGACGACAACATCTGGGGCCGGTCCTCCGAGGGTGGCGCCATCGAGGACCTGTCCGAGCCCCCGCGCGGCGACGTCTTCGAGCTGGTGGCCGACGCCCGCGACGCGCCCGACGAGCCCCTGGACCTGAAGATCGGCTTCGAGCGCGGGCGACCGGTCTCGATCGAGGGCGAGGCCGTCGATCTGGTCGCGCTGATCGACCGGGTGGCCGCCGCCGGCCGCGAGCACGGCGTGGGCATCCTCGACCACATCGAGGACCGGATCGTTGGGCTCAAGGTCCGAGATCTCTACGAGGTCCCGGCCGCCGAGATCCTGCTGATCGCCCACGCCGAGCTGGAGAGGCTCGTGTGCACGATCCATCAGAACGAGTTCAAGTTCATGCTGGAGCGCAAGTGGGCCTACCTCGCCTACGCCGGGCTGTGGCACGAGCCGCTGCGCGGCGACCTGGACGCCTACATGGAGTCGGCCAACGAGCAGGTGACGGGCGAGATCACGATCCGGCTCTACAAGGGCAAGGCCTCAGCGGTGGCTCGCAGCTCGCCACACGCGCTCTACGACCGGGAGCTGGCCGGCTTCGGCGAGTCCGGCGGCCTGTTCAGCCAGCAGGCGAGCCCCGGCTTCATCGAGCTGTGGAGCCTTCAGTCACGCATGGCGTACGCAATTCGCAATCGAGCAAGGGAGTCGGGATGAACAGCAAGGTATACACGGCGTTGGGATGGATCGTCTGGCAGATCGGATCCAGGCTGGCCAAGCGCAAGGCGGCCCGGAACAAGAGCAAGCTGGGGGCAGGGCTGGCCGTGGCGCTGGTCGTGGCCGGCGGCATCCTGGTCGCCGCGGGCGACTCCGACGACTAGGGTCGGGCCGCGCCGAGCTGGGCGGCGCGCTCGTCCTGGCGAACGGTCGCTCGGCGGACGACCAGGATCGCCAGCACGCCGACCACCGAGACTAGACGCTGCCTCGGCCGCGAGCGCCGCCGAAGGCCCCTCAGGCAGCCGAGGTCGTCCGGAACCTGGTCCCCAGCGTGACCAGTAGATGGGCCACGCCGAGGCTGATGAAGAAGGCCGTCGGCGCCGTCTCGCTCGAGAAGCCGGTCACGAACGGCAGCGCGATCAGCGCGGCCACCAGCAGGAAGTCCAGCACCATGTGAGCGGACCGCGGAATCTGGTGCATCAGTCCCGTAGGCGAATCGGTGGACGCGGTGATGACCAGGATCAGCACCCCGACCGCGATCGATACGCCCGTGGCCGTCCCGCTGTCGTAGGACAGCAGGAACGGCACGACGATGAAGGCGGCTGCCGCCACGTACTCGATCGCCCCGTGGACGAAGAAGGGGATGGGGCCGTCGCGCATCATCGGCGCCAGCTTACCGGTGCGAGTCGGGGCCAAAGCCAGATGGGCGCGCAGGCGCGGGGTGCCCGACCCCCGAAATAGCGGGACTCCCCACTGCCCGACGGCCGTGCCGTCGACCCGCGAACGTATCCTCGCGTCCCGCATGTCCGTCGCCCACCTGCACGTCCACTCCGAGTACTCGCTGCTGGACGGCGCCTGCCGGATCGACTCGCTGGCCCAGCGCGCGGCCGCCCACGGCCAGCCTGCCCTGGGCCTGACCGACCACGGCGTGATGAACGGCGCGGTGGAGCACTACAAGGCCTGCCGCAAGCACGGGATCAAGCCGATCCTGGGCCTGGAGGCCTACTTCGTGGACGACCGCAGGACCGAGGCGGTCCGCTACGAGCGCAACCACCTGACCCTCCTGGCCCAGAGTGATGCGGGCTTTCGCAACCTGGTCAAGCTCACCTCCAGCGGGTTCCTCGAGGGCTACAGGCGGGGCAAGGCCAACGTGGACATGGAGCTGCTCTCGCGCCACTCCGAGGGAGTGATCGCCCTGACCGGCTGCCTGGCCTCGCGCTTGTGCCAGCGCCTGGCCGCCGAGAACCCGGCCGAGGCGCGCGCCCACGCCGACGAGCTCCTACAGGTCTTCGGGCACGACAACGTCTACTTCGAGGTCCAGAAGAACGGCATCGCCCTCCAGGACAAGGTCAACGAGGGGATCGCACGGATCGCCCGCGAGGTCGGGCGCCCGGTGGTGGGCACGGCCGACGTGCACTACCTGGGGCGCGAGGACTACCACAACCACGCCGCGCTGCTGTGCGTGCAGACCAAGTCGACGCTGGCCGAGCCGAAGATGTCCTTCGACACCAACGAGTTCTACCTCAAGGACACCGGCGAGATGACGGCCGCCTTCGCCGAATGGCCCGAGGCCGTCCCCACCACGATGGAGATCGCCGAGCGCTGCGCGGTCGACATCGAGCTGGGCAACATGCTCATCCCCAGCTACCCGACCCCGAGCGGCGAGCCCGAGGGCCCCTACCTGCGCGAGCTGGCCCTCCAGGGCCTGCGCGAGCGCTACGGCGACCCGATCCCCGCCGAGGCGATGGAGCGCCTGGACATGGAGCTCGAGGTCATCGGCCGGATGGGCTTCGACGCCTACTTCCTGATCGTCTGGGACTTCGTCAGGTACGCCAAGGACAACGGCATCGCGGTAGGGCCCGGGCGCGGCTCGGCGGCCGGATCGATCGTCTCCTACGCGCTGGACATCACCGAGGTCGACCCGCTGGCCTATGGCCTCCTGTTCGAGCGCTTCCTGAACCCCGAGCGGGTGTCGATGCCCGACATCGACATCGACTTCTCGGTCAAGGGGCGCGCGAAGGTCATGCGCTACGTGGAGGGCAAGTACGGGCGCGAGTCGGTGGCCCAGATAGTCACCTTCGGCAAGATGCTGCCGCGCAACGCCACGCGCGACGCGGCGCGTGTGCTGGGCAAGGACTACGCGCTCGGCGATCGGCTGGCCAAGCTGATTCCCGAGCCGGTGATGGGCCGCTCCCTGTCGCTGGACAAGTACCTGGCCGATGAGCCGGAGTTCAAGCGCGTGTACGACACCGACGGCGAGGCCCGCGAGGTCATCGACACCGCCCGCGGCCTGGAGGGCATCGTGCGCAACGCCGGCGTGCACGCCGCCGCCGTGGTGATCGCCGACCGTCCGCTCACCGACATCGTTCCGCTGCAGCTGATGGAGGATCGCAGCGCCGGGTCGGCGGGCGGCGAGCGACCGGCAGGCGCGAGCCCGGGTCCTCCCGGCGAGCGGGTCTACAAGGTGGTCACCCAGTACTCGATGAAGCCGATCGAGGACCTCGGGCTGCTCAAGATGGACTTCCTCGGCCTGCGCAACCTCGACGTGATCGAGGACTGCCTGGAGATCATCGAGCAGGCCGGCGGCGAGCGCCCGGTCATGACCGGCCTGCCCCTCGACGACTTGAAGACCTACGAGATGATGGCCCGCGGCGACTCGGTCGGCGTGTTCCAGTTCGAGTCCGACGGGATGCGCGAGGCGCTGCGCAAGGTGCGCCCCAACGAGTTCGAGGACCTGGTGGCGCTGGTGGCGCTGTACCGCCCGGGCGCCATGCGCCACATCGACACCTATGCGCGAAACAAGCGTGAGCCCGAAGAGGTCACCTACCTCGACGAACGGCTCAGACCGATCACCGAGGCCACCTACTCGGTGATCCTCTACCAGGAGCAGTCGATGCAGATTGCCAAGGCGGTGGCCGGCTTCTCGGGCGCCGAGGCCGACGACCTGCGCAAGGCGATCGGCAAGAAGAATCGCGAGGCGATGGCCGCGCTCAAGACGCGCTTCTACGAGGGCGCGCGGGCGTCGGGCACCCAGGACCGGGTGATCGAGGATCTGTGGGGGACGAACGAGGCGGCGGCTGACTATTCGTTCAACCGCTGTGCCTCCGGACTGACGCGCGTCATCCTCCCCGACGGAGAGCGCATCCGCCTGTCCGAGGCCTACCGGCGCGAACCGCCGGAGATCATGTCCATGTGGGCCGATGGGACGATTCGGCCGCACAAGGTCCACCAGATCGTGAGGACAGGCCGCAAGCAGGTCTACCGCGTGCGATGCCAGAGTGGCCGCCAGATCCGCGCCACCCCGGACCACAGGCTTCTCACCACCGACGGCTACCTCGAGGTGGGGGACATGGAGGTCGGCGAGACCGAGCTGATCACCATGCCGATCATCAGCGACAAGCAGCGCGAGGCACGCCGCAAGACGATGACGAGGGTGGCCCACAGCACCCATCGGGCCGAGTGGGATAGACGGGCGTCGATCCGCATGAAGGCCTACCAGGACTCGCGACCCTATGAGGACAAGGCCGCACACATGCGCCGGATGCACCAGATCTATCCGGACATGAAGCGCAAGGGCATAGCGGCGATGCACGAGCGCAATCGCTGGCTCTGGGCCAACGATCCGGCGTGGCGGAAGAGCAAGATGGAGAAGTCACTGCGTCAGGTCCGCGCCGCGTATGACTCCGGACCCGGCTATGGCCACTGCTCGGTGGCTTCGAATGGCATGTGGTGCGCCAGCTGGCCCGAGCGGGAGATGGCGGAGTGGCTGATCGACCGCGGCATCGACTTCGAGATGCACAAGGCCTTGTCCAACGGCCGGATGTGCGACTTCTACTTCGATGGCGTCTACTGGGAGATGGACGGGCTCGATCGCTCTCCCGCGTTCTTCGCGGACAAGTACGACGACCTGCCCTACGTGGTCGTCACGCCCGAGGACTTCGCCTTCCGGGTCGAACGCCACCTGGCGACCGCGCACGCCGAGAATGGCGATCCCGTGATGTCGATAGAGCCGCTCGGGGTGGAGATGACCTACGACGTGGAGATGGCGCCCGACGGCCCACTGAACTTCATGGCCAACGGAATCGTCTCGCACAACTCCCACGCTGCCTGTTACGCGCTGATCTCCTACCGCACCGCGTGGCTGCGGGCCAACTATCCGGCCGAGTACATGGCGGCGCTGATCTCGTCGGTCATGTCCACCAAGGACAAGGTGCCGTTCTTCGTGGCCTGCTGCGAGGAGATGGGGATCGAGGTGCTGCCCCCCGACGTGAACGAGTCGGCGCACGACTTCACGGTGCACACG
>JBPCNQ010000180.1:0-8253 GCA_051001095.1 Thermoleophilaceae bacterium | reverse complement strand
TGGTCAAGAAGATCCTCGAGGGCGGCGAGCGCGTGAGCTGGGGCGCCAAGGCGCTGCCCGCCGGCGGCTACTGGTCGATGCCCAAGCTGTCGATGCCCGGCGCGGTGCTGGCCGGCGACTCCGGCGGCATGGTCGACACGGTGTCGCTCAAGGGCGTCCACCACTCGATCAACTCCGGGATGCTGGCCGCCGAGGCCATCTATCAGAGCCTCAAGAAGGACTCCACCGACTTCTCCGCCTACGAGGACGCGATCGAGAGCTCGGTGACCGGCAAGGAGATGTGGGAGGTCCGCAACACCCGCCAGCCCTTCTCCAAGGGCTTCTTCCTCGGCGGCCCGCTGGTGAACCTGTTCATCGCCACCAAGGGCAAGATTCCCGTGCGGCTGCCCTGGCACCGCCAGGACGAGCGCAAGATGTTCATCGGCAGGACGTCGAAGAAGTACCCCAAGCCCGACGGCAAGTACATCTTCGACAAGCTCTCCAGCGTGTTCATCTCGGGCAACGCCACGCGCGACGACGCTCCCAACCACATCCGGGTGCAGACCGATGTGCCGCGCGAGATCGCCGAGACGTGGAAGTGGATGTGCCCGGCCGGTGTGTACGAGATCCCCGAGGACGCGCCCGAGGAGGGCAACGTCGACGTGATCGTCAACTACACCAACTGCGTGCAGTGCGGGGCGATCACGGCCAAGGGGGGCCGGCTCACGACGCCCGAGGGCGGCGACGGCCCCCTGTACCGCAACACCTGACCCGGGCTCACCTGCGCGGTAGCTTCCGCCGATGCCGCCCAAGCTCCGCTACCCGGGTCACACCCCCCGCCGCGCCGCCGTGATCGGCGGCGGGTCCTTCGGCACCGCCGTGGCCATCCTGCTGGAGCGGGCCGGAGTGCGGACCACCCTTGTCTGCCGCACCCACGAGCAGGCGGCCCGCCTGAACACGGACGGGCACAACGGCCACTACCTGCCCGGTGTGCGCCTGCCGGCCGGGCTGAGGGTGCGGGCGCTCGACGATCAGGACGACCAGTTCCGGCGCTCGGACCTGGTGTTCATCGCCGTGCCCTCGAATGGGATGGGAGCCGCACTGGAGCAGATCTCCCATCTGGGGGTGGCGGACTCCGCCGGCATCGTCTCCCTGGCCAAGGGCCTCGTCGGACCCGAGGGCACGTCGCCCTCCGTGGCCTTGGAGCGGGCCTTCGGCCCCGAGCGCACCGCCCGTGTCGGCGGCCCCGCACACGCCCGCGAGATGGTGGAGTCGGGTGCCGGGTTGGTGTGCGCGTCGCACTCGGAGGCCCTGGCCCACCGGGTGGCCGAGGTCTTCCAGGGCGCCGGCGTGGTGTGTGAGGTATCCGACGACCCGGTGGGCGCCGAATTGGCCGGCGTGGCCAAGAACGCCGCCGCGGTGGCCGTGGGCGCTACCCAGGCCCAGGGGCTGAACGCCGCCGGGATGGCCGCGGCCGACATCTTCCTGGAGGTCCTGGCCCTGGCCGAGCGCTCCGGCGGAAAGGCCCGCACCTTCGTGGGCCGCAGCGGCACCGGTGACCTGGTGGCCACGGCCCTGGCGCCATCCTCGCGCAATCGCAGCGCGGGCGAGCTGCTGGCCGGCGGGGTGCCCGGAGTCGAGATCCCGGGCCGCCTGGGTCAGGCGGTGGAGGCCTTGGAGACGGTGCCCTTGCTGGCCGTGGCTCTGAAGCGCTCCGGGCTCGCGGCGCCGGTGGTCTCGGCTCTGGGACGGCTGATCGACGGCAGCCTGCCCCTGGACGACTGGGTCCGGCTGGTGCGGGCCAAGCAACCTGCCCCCGCCCGGTTCGGGCGCCCGGGGACCTGGTGGGGAAGGGTCAAGGCGTGGTTCTCGGGCGCACCGCACCGGGAAGGCCGGGAGCGGCCCCAGCTCGTATCCGGCGACGACTAGAATGGCCTGGCGATGAAGACCGAGACACATCCCGAATACGTCGAGGCCCACGTGCGCTGCACCTGTGGCAACGAGTTCACCACCCGTTCGACCGAGCCCACGCTGAACGTGGAGATCTGCGCCAACTGCCACCCCTTCTACACCGGCAAGCAAAAGCTGGTGGACACCGGTGGCCGCGTGGAGCGCTTCCGCCGCCGAGCCGCTCGCCGGTCGGGCTGACCAAGCCGGACCGATCGTGCGCCGATGCGCGCCTGGGCCCGCAACTCCGGGCGCACGGCCCTGTTTGAGTAGCGCATGGGACTTCGCATGGAGCACTCGCACCCCTCGGCGCTGATCGCGCTGCTCTGTGCCCTCGCCCTGTGCCCCACCGCCACGGCGCAGGCCGCCGGCCCCACCGTCGCCCGCCCCACGGCCGCCGGGCCGCTCACCTCCGTGAAAGTGGTCCGGTGCCGGCGGGGAGCCGCCGCCGCCGATCGCGTGGCCACCTTCCGGGCCGGCATGCGGCAGATAGCGCGGTCCAGGCGGCTGTCGGTCCGCTTCAACCTCCAGGAGAGCGTCGGCGGGGCGCGTTACCGCAACGTCACGGCGCCGGGCCTGGGGGTATGGCGAAGGTCGCGCTCCGGAGTCGGCGCTTTCGCCTATCGCCAGAAGGTCAAGGCGCTGGCCGAGGGCTCTGCCTATCGCGTGGTCGTGCACTACCGCTGGCAGAACGCCCGCGGCACCGTCCTGAAGACGACCAAGCGGCGGTCGCGCGCGTGCCGCCAGACGGGTGCTCTGCCCAACCTGCGCGTACAACGGATCGGGGGCAAGCCCCTCGAGGGCGCCTCCGACCGCACTCGCTACGTGATCAACGTGATCAACGCGGGAAACGCGCCGTCCCCGGCAGCCGGCCTCGAGCTGACCGTGAACGGCACCACCGCCGGCCGGTCAGCGGTCCCGGCGCTCGCGGTCGGGCAGATCACCCGGGTCTTCATCGCGGGCCCCAATTGCTCGCGCGGCGTGGGCGCCGAGGTCGATCCCGATGCGCGGATCCGTGAGGCGAACGAGGTCGACAACGACCTGTCCGCCGCCTGTCCGGGGCCCTGAGCACGCCGGGCCCGCTCACGCTCACGGAAAAGCGAACACGCGCCGATACGATCCTTCCCGTGAGCGTCCGATCAGATCCCGCCGCCGGACCGGCCATCCATGGCCGCTCCGATGCCCCCGCCGGACCGGCCATCCATGGCCGATCCGGAAACGGCGATGCCGCTGCCTCCGACGGGGTCGCGACGCCCACGATGCAGGCGGGCCGCGATCTGCCCGTAGGGGGTCAAGCTGTGCTCGAGGGCGTGATGATGCGCGGGATCTCGACGTGGGCGGTGGCCGTGAGAAAGCCCACGGCCGAGCAGCTTGCGACCGGAGAGCTCGATCCCGAGGAGGGCGCCAAGGGTGAGATCGAGGTGGTCACCGAGCCGCTCGTCTCCTACGCCAACGCCCATCGCTGGGCCCGGCTGCCGCTGCTGCGCGGCGTGGTGGCGCTGGTCGAGTCGATGAAGATCGGCTTCAAGGCCCTCGGCATCTCGGCCGGCGCGCAGCTGCCCGACGACGACGAGGGAGAGTCCCAGGACATCGGCGGCGGGGCCTGGGCAGGCACGGTGGTCTTCGCGATGGCCTTCGCCATCGGCCTTTTCTTCCTCCTGCCCGCCGGGTTGACCAACCTGTTCAAGGACTCGATCCCCAACGGGGTCGTGTTCGTGGTGATCGAGAAGCTCGTGCGCATATCGATCTTCCTGATCTACATCTGGCTGATCTCGCGCCTGCGTGACCTGCAGCGGGTCTTCGAGTACCACGGCGCCGAGCACAAGACGATCTCGTGCTGCGAGGCGGGACTCGACCTGACCCCCGAGAACGCCCAGCGCTTCTCGCGCCTGCACCCGCGCTGTGGCACCTCCTTCCTGCTGATCGTGATGGTCGTGGCCGTCTTCGTCTTCGCTCCGCTGGGCAAGCTCGACTGGCAATGGCTGTTCGTCTCGCGCGTGGTGGGGATCCCGCTGGTGGCCGGCATCGCCTTCGAGGCGATCAAGTGGTTCGGCCGCAACCGCCGCAAGCGGTGGGCCCAGATCCTGATGTGGCCCGGCCTGCAGCTACAGCGCCTGACCACTCGTGAGCCCGACCTCTCGCAGCTGGCGGTGGCCATCGCCGCGCTGGACGCGGTGCTGGCCGTGGAGGACCCGGCCGAGGCGACCGAGGCGGACCGGGCGCTGATGGAGGTCGGCGCTTAGCACCGCCGTCCCCAAGCTCTGCTCGCAGCCACCGGGGTGCGGCGCGTAGGCTTCCCGGCCATGGTCGGGAAGCTCGTGGAGCAGATCGAGAGCCGGTTCGCCGAGCTGTCCGAGCAGATGGCCGATCCGGAGGTGATCGCCGATCGCGAGCGCTACGTCGAGGTCGGGCGGACGTGGCACGGGCTCGAGCACGCCCACGAGCTGGCGCAGGAGTGGCTGCGGGCCGCCTCCGACGCCTCCGGCGCCCGCGAGATGCTGGCCGACGGCGAGGATTCCGAGCTGCGCGAGATGCTGGGTTCTTCCGAGCAGCGGCTATCCGAGCTCGAGGAGGAGATCCGCCTGGCGATGGTCGAGCCCGACCCCAACGACGGCAAGAACGTGATCGTCGAGGTCCGCGGCGGCGCGGGCGGAGAGGAGGCCGGCCTGTTCGCCGGCGACCTGTACCGGATGCTCGTCCGCTACGCCGAGCGACGAGGATTCGCCACCGAGGCCCTGTCGGTCGCTGACGGCGACTACACGTTCGCGATCAAGGGCGCCAGCGCCTACAGCGTGTTCAAGTACGAGGGCGGCATCCACCGCGTGCAGCGGGTGCCAGAGACCGAGTCCCAGGGCCGTATCCACACATCCACCGCCACGGTCGCCGTGCTGCCGGAGGCCGAGGACGTGGACGTGCACATCGATCCGAGCGATCTCCAGATCGACGTCTACCGCTCCTCGGGGCCGGGCGGGCAGTCGGTGAACACGACGGACTCCGCGGTGCGCATCACCCACAGGCCCACCGGCGTCGTGGTCTCGATGCAGGACGAGAAGTCACAGCTCCAGAACCGCGAGCGGGCGATGCGTGTCCTGCGCGCGCGGCTGCTCGAACGCGAGCTCGCCGAGCAGCAGGAGCAGCTCGCCGCGGACCGGCGCTCGCAGGTGGGCACCGGCCAGCGCTCGGAGAAGATCCGCACGTACAACTTCCCCCAGGACCGCGTGACCGACCACCGCGTGAAGCTCACCAAGAACGACCTCGCGCGCGTCCTCGATGGCGACCTCGGCGACTTCGCCGCGGCGCTAGAGGCGGATGAGAAGCGGCTCAAGCTCGAGGCGGGTGGGCTGGTCGAGTCCTGACGGCGCGCGACCCCCCTCGGGTGCAGGTCCGTGCGTGCGCCTCAACATCTTCTTGCCAATCGGGTCGTCTGCGGCTACGTTTCCCGTCGTCGCCTCTGATCGAGCCATGAGCAGCCGGGGAGTCGAAATCGACGCCCTCCAACCTGTTGCGCTTGCCGCCACCCGCGCGGCCGCTGTCGCCTGCCAGAGCTGGATCGGGCGCGGGTGCCCCAAGGACGCGGACGCCGCGGCCACCGAGGCCATGCGCGCCGCGCTCGCCTACGCCCCTGGATCGGGCACGGTCGTGATCGGCGAGGGCGAGAAGGACGAGGCGCCGATGCTGTACGAGGGTGAGCGCGTCGGGCTCTCCGACGGGCCGGCCTTCGACATCGCCGTCGACCCGCTCGAGGGCACGGAGCTCTGCGCGAGCGGGATGCCCGGCTCGCTGGCGACGATCGCCTTCGCCGAGCCTGATGCCATGGCCTCGCTGGGAAGGGCCTTCTACATGGACAAGCTTGTCGGCCCGCCCGCCCTGCGGGGGGCGCTCGACATCGCCGGCGGCCCGGAGTCCAACGTCGCCGCCGCGGCCGAGGCGCTCGGCAAGCCGATCGAGGCCCTGCGCGTGGTCGTGCTCGACAAGCCACGCCACGCCGAGCTGATCGAGCGGGTCCGCCGGGCGGGAGCGCGCGTGACCACGCCATCGGAGGGTGACGTGGCCGAGGGGCTGGCCGCCGGGCTGCCGGAGGGGGGCGCCGACCTCCTGATGGGTGTGGGGGGCACGCCGGAGGGGGTGATGAGCGCGTGCGC
This sequence comes from Thermoleophilaceae bacterium, assembly GCA_051001095.1. Lineage (GTDB taxonomy): Bacteria > Actinomycetota > Thermoleophilia > Solirubrobacterales > Thermoleophilaceae > JAAYBF01. The sequence continues at coordinate 2,185 of JBPCNQ010000180.1, read as the reverse complement.
CGCGAGGGCCCTCGGCGGCTTCATGCAGGGCCGGCTGGCGCCGCAGGGCGCGGACGAGTCCGCCGCCGTCGCCGAGGCAGGCCTCGACACCGACCGCATCTACGGGCTCGACGACCTGGTCGGCGGGGACGGCTTCTTCGTGGCCACCGGCGTGACCGGCGGGGAGCTCCTGCGCCGTCCCTGGCAAGATGGGGGCCACCTGTACACAGAGTCGATCGTCGTCGCGGCGGGATCTGTCCGCCGAGTCGTGGAGGCAACGAAGAATGATTGAGCAGAACGCGAACATGACCGAGCATCGCGAGGTCCTGGAGCGGACCGCCCGCGAGATGGTCGCCAAGGGCAAGGGCATCCTGGCGGCCGACGAGAGCAATGGCACGATGGACAAGCGGCTCGACGCCGCCGGGATCGAGCCGAGCGAGGAGAGTCGCCGGCGCTTCCGTGAGGTGCTGTTCACGACGCCCGGAGTCGAGCAGCACATCAGCGGGGTGATTCTCTACGACGAGACGCTGCGCCAGGCGAACGCCGAGGGCGTCCCGTTCCCGGAGCTGTTCGCCAAGCGCGGCATGATTCCGGGCATCAAGGTCGACACGGGCGCGAAGCCGCTCGCCGGTGCGGAGGGGGAGAAGGTGACCGAGGGCCTCGACGGGCTGCGCGAGCGGCTCGAGGAGTACCGGGACCTTGGCGCGCGCTTCTCCAAGTGGCGCGCGGTGATCTCGCTCGGCGACGGACTGCCCAGCGCCTACGCCGTCTCGGCCAACGCCCATGCGCTCGCACGCTACGCCGCGCTGTGCCAGGAGGCGGGGATCGTGCCGATCGTCGAGCCCGAGGTTCTGATGGACGGCGATCACACGGTGGATCGCTCCGAGGAGGTGACGGGCGATGTGCTGAGGGCGGTCTTCTCTGAGCTGACCGCCCAGCGGGTGCTGCTCGAGGGCATCGTGCTGAAGCCCAACATGGTGCTGTCGGGCTACGACTGCCCGGACCAGGCCTCCGTGGACGAGGTGGCCGAGCGCACTCTCGCGGTCTTGAGGCGCGTAGTGCCGGCCGCGGTGCCGGGCATCGCGTTCCTCTCCGGCGGCCAGAGCGACGAGGCGGCGAGCACGCACCTGAGCGCGATGAACGGGCTCGGTCCGCAGCCGTGGGAGCTCAGCTTCTCCTATGGCCGGGCGCTCCAGGCGGCGTCGCTCGACACATGGGCGGGTGACGAGGCCAACGCCGACGCCGCACAGTCCGGCTTCGCGCACCGCGCGCACTGCAACGGCGAGGCGCGCTTGGGGCGCTACACCGAGGAGGTCGAACGCGCGGCAGCGGCATGAGCGTCGAGGGCGACGCCGGCGGACGCTCGCTGGACGTCGCCTTCGTCCCGGGCGAGGCTCGGCCGGCGGACGTGTCGGTGGTGGTGGACGTGCTGCGCGCGACCTCCACGATCGCCGACGCGCTGTCCAACGGCTGGACGCGGGTCCTCTGCGCGGGCACCGTCGACGCGGCGCGCGCGCTGCGCGGACCAGGTCGGGCCCTGGCGGGTGAGCGCGACTGCCGCCGGATACCCGACTTCGATCATGGCAACTCCCCCGGGGCCCTCGGCCCCGGGAAGGGCCACGACCTCGTCCTCTCGACCACGAACGGCACGCCCGCGATCCTCGCGGCGGCCGACCGCTCGGACAAAGTGCTGCTGGGGGCGCTGCTCAACCTCGAGGCCGTGGCGCGGGCCATCCCGCCGGACGCCGACGTGACGCTCGTCTGCGCGGGCACCGATGGGCGCTTCGCGCTCGAGGACGCCTACTTCGCGGGCCGGCTCGTGGCCGTGCTCAGGGGGGAGCGAACCGATGCCGCCCGCGCCGCCGAGCGGATCGCGGGCTCCTACCCCGGGCCGCTCGAGCCTCTCGCCGAGAGTGCCGACGCCGCGGTCCTGCGGGAGACGGGTCAGGAGGCCGACATCCACTACTGCGCGCGCGAGTCTGTGCTCGACGTGGTGCCGGAGGTGGAGGGTGTGGAGGAGGACCTCGCCGTGGTCGTGGCCTCGCGGCGGCCCGACCCGGTCCCCGGAGGAGCATTGGCCTAGTGGTCGCTCCGGCAAGTTGTCTGCCGGTTAAAGGGTTTGGGGTTGTGCGGGGCGAATTGCCTTGTCGTCCGGGTTGGGTGACGATGGAGGCGGCGATGGCTGCGCATGCGAAGCGGATCGAGA